>JBCBDK010000329.1:0-5184 GCA_038529675.1 Actinomycetota bacterium | reverse complement strand
ATCGAGCACGTCGTCGGGATCGTGACCGACGGTCAACCCGAGTTCGAGCGCCGCCGCCTTGACCGGGCTGGGCGACAGCGCCCCACCCCGACCACGCCGCGTGTCGACCCGGGTGATGACCCGGACGACGTCGTGGCCAGCCTCGACGAGTGCTCGCAGCGGCGGCACCGCCATCTCGGGCGTACCGAGATAGACGAGGTTCATCTCGTGCCTCAGCGGAGCCGAAGGCGACGGAACACGCCGTCGCGCTCCTCGGCCACGCCGGCGCTGGTCTGCTCCTCGATCCGGCGGTACTCAGAGAGTGCGTCCTTGCGCTGGTCGCCCTCGAGCCGGTCGAACATGAGCACACCGTTGAGGTGATCGATCTCGTGTTGGAACATTCGCGCTTCGAGTTCGTCCGCCTCGATCTCGATGATCTCACCGTCGAGGCTCACGCCGCGGACCAGCACCTGCTTCGGCCGGAGCATCTCCACATACAGCCCGGGGATCGAGAGGCAGCCCTCGTCGTACACCCATTCGCCGTCGGACTCGACGATCTCCGGGTTGACGATCGCCAGCGGCTCGTCGCCGAAATCCCACACGACGACCTGCTTCTGGACGCCGATCTGGGGTGCGGCGAGCGCAAGACCGTTGCCCGAGTCGGAGAGCGTGTCGAACATGTCGTCGACGAGGCGGATGACCTTGCCGTCGACGTCGTCGACCTTCGCCGCTTGCGTCTTGAGGACGGGATCGCCGTATGTCCTGATCCGGTACGACATCGGTGTCAGGCTACGGCCGTGAGCGACGAACCCGCCGACCGTGCGGACCAGGATCGGTCCGGTCACTACTTCGATGACGCACCCGACGTCGCCTCCGACCCGTTGCTCGTCGACGTCACGCTGCCCGACACGGCGTTCGTGATGGAGACGGATCGAGGCGTGTTCAGCCGGGGGCACCTCGACACGGGAACGGCGCTCCTGCTCCGCGCCGACGTCCCGATCTCGTCCACGGGCCACGTCCTCGACCTCGGATGCGGCGCCGGCCCCGTGGCGCTGACGATGGCGCGGCGCTCCCCCGACGCGACGGTGTGGGCGATCGACGTGAACGCGCGAGCCCTCGACCTCACACGGCGAAACGCCGAACGCAACGGCATGGCGAACGTTCGCGTGTCGTCACCCGAGGAGATGCCGGACGAGGTCGTCTTCTCGACGATCTGGTCGAACCCGCCAGTCCGCGTCGGCAAGACCGCGATGCGCGGGCTCGTGTCCACCTGGCTCGATCGACTCACCGACGACGGGACCGCCACGATGGTGGTCCAGAAGCACCTGGGCGCCGATTCACTGCAGCGCTGGCTGATCGAACGCGGATGGCGGTGCGAGCGCATCGCGTCCAAGTCGGGCTTCCGACTGCTGCACCTCCGTCGGTGACGTTCACCTCACGGTGCGAGCACGGTCGGGGGCGGCGCGTCGGTGACGACGGTCAGGCGCTGCACCGCCCTGGTCAGCGCCACGTAGAGCAGACGTGCACCGCGCGGCGTGTGTTCCAGTCCATCCGACGTCCCGCTCTCCGCCGGCCCGTCGACGAGGATCTCGTGCGGATTGACCACGACCACGCCGTCGAACTCGAGTCCCTTCACCTCGGCCGGGCCGAAGAGCGGCACCGCATCGGCCTCGAGGTCGTGGACGTGATCGCTCGCCACCGAACCTGCCTCGGCGAGCGCCGATGCGATCGCATCGTGGAGGCGGTGCGGTGCGACCACACCGACGAGCGCATGGAAACCACGGAGCTCAGCGACTGCACGGATCACGGCGGCGGCGACGTCGTGCGACGCCACCTCGACCCATCGAGGAGGGTCGCCGTCGGTGCGCACGCTCTGACTGGCGGTGCTGTCGACGCCGGTGAGGGGCAGGAGGCGATTCGCGACGGTGAGGACGGGCTCGGGCACCCGGTAGCCGATCGTCAGCTCGGCGAGCTGCCCGACGCTGCCCCGCGGCGAGAGATGCGCGAACACGTCTGCCCAACGCTCCTGACCTGCGGGCGTCGTCGACTGTGCGACATCCCCGACGAGGGTCATCGAGGCGTCGGGATTGCGCCGGCCGATGACGCGCAGTGCGACCGCCGAGTGATCCTGTGCCTCGTCGACGACGACGTGGCCGTAGGTGAACGGCGTCCCGTCGAGCAGCGAGTTCGCCTCGTCGACGAGCAGCTGATCCTGCCGGGTCCATCGGCGACGCTTCCCGGACGGCCCAGGGAGCAGTCGGTCGACGAGCCGGACGGCCTTCTGCGTCGGCCAGCAGGTGCTGATCGCCTGCTTGAGCGGTGCGGCCGCCGACCAGGCACCGTCGCCGGCGCGTCGCTCGAGCTCACGTCGTGCGATCGCCTGGAGTCGGACCCGCCGCTGGTTGATCGGGCCACTCCCGAATCGGGCGGTCTCTACCCAGCCCGAGAACTCGGTTGCCGTGATCACGTGACGGCGGGCTCCCACCGGCACGACGATGTCGTCGTCGATCGTGCCGATCGCAGCGAGTGCCGCACGCTCGAGCTCGTCGAGGCGATCGGCCGATCCTTTCCACGCCGCCGTCTCGTCGTCGTCGACCGCAGTCACGGTGACACGGGGGATGCACAGCTCATCGACCGTCACCTGGCGCACGCTGCGCTCGCCGAGCGATGGCAGCACGTTGCCGACGTAGTCGAGGAACGCCCGGTTCGGGCCGACGACGAGGACCCCGTCACGAGCGAGCCGCGCTCGGTGTTCGAACAGCAGATACGCCACTCGGTGGAGGCCGACCGCGGTCTTGCCGGTTCCCGGACCACCCTGGACGATCAGGGTCTGGTCGATGGGCGCTCGGATCACCTCGTCCTGCTCGCCCTGGATCGTGGCGACGATCTCGCGCATCGCACCGCTTCGCTCGGCACCGATCTCCGCCAGGACCGGGTCGGGAATCCCGGTAGCGGTGGCGCCCGCCTCCGGGTCGTCGAGCCGCTCGTCGAGGTAGGCGGCGATCCGGTCGCCGTCGAGGGTGAATCGGCGACGGGCGTCCAGGCCCAGCGGATCGATCGCGGTGGCCCGGTAGAAGGGCGCGGCGATCGGTGCCCGCCAGTCGACGACCAGCGGTTCGTGGTCGTCATCCTCGATATGGCGGCGGCCGATGTACCACCGCTCGACGCTGTCCGCTCGATCGGTTCGGTCGGCCGACTGCCCCTGGATCCATCCGAAGAACTCGCCCGCGCCGGGGCTCCGAAGGCTGTCGAGCGCGTCGGCGACGGTGACCTCGACGAACTCGGACGTGATCTCGTCGGCAGCGCTCTCGGGATCGACCGCCTCGAAGCGTTCGATCATCCGATCGCGGGCGCGCCGCGACGCGTCGAGGCGCGCCTGTTCGGCGGCGAGTTCGGGGAACACGTCGGTGGACATCGGCCGATCGACGGTAGTCGTGCGCCTCCGCTGCGCCGCGCCTGGTTTCGATCGGTCGGATTCGGGTCGGTCAGACCCTGGGCGGATCGATCGCCACTCGCAGACGTCCACCCGCAGGCCGCTCCATGCGATCGAGCGCCCCGTTGAGCGACGGCCAGTCGGGCGCCCGAACCAACGCCCGTCGCTCGTCGATCCGTCCGATGACCAGCTCGGCGTGGTCGGGGTCGGCAGCGACGACCGAACGAAGTGAGTCGAGCGCATCGTCGAGGCCGGTGCCCGACAGCTCGGCCAACGCCCCGAACGGTGGCAACGACAGGAGCCGCCGTCGATCGCGTTCGACGTCGATGACGACGCCCGGATCACCGGTGCGAGCGGCGCGGATCACCTCGTGATTCGGTTCGAAGGTCTGCACCATCACGGTCGGTGCCAGTCGACTCGCCCGAACGAGGAGCGCCAGCGCCTGCTCGGAGGCCCGGAACCTCGGTGCCAACATCTCGGAGTCGAACTCGAGGAACGCCACCACGTCGACCGCACCCACCCGGTGCAGCGCGGCCTCGGTCCCCACGTACACGTCGCTCGCAGCGGGCGGGTCGTCGTCCGCTCCCGTCACGGCGACCACGCGGCGGTTCGCCGCACCCTCGAGCTCCTCGCGCAGCCGGGTCACCCCGGGGCGGAGGTTGGCGAAACTGCCGGCGCCGCACCGCTGGCACACCGGCGGTCGTTGCTCTTCGCATCGCCGGCAGATCAGGTGACCGTCGTCGTCGAGCCCGACCGCCGCCTCGCACCGTTCACAGCGGGTGAGCGCCATGCAGGAACGACACGCCAGCACCCTCGCCCGTCCCGTCGTGTTGCTGATGCACAGGACACGCTGATCGGAGCGGAGCAGTTCGATCAAGGGCGTCGTGACGAGTGATCGCTTCCACGGCTCCTCACCGTTTCGGTCGACGACCTCGAGCGTCGGCCAACCGCGACGCTCGCGTTCGATCGGCGGGTGGACGACGCCGTGATCGCCGGCGTACTCCTCCACCGCGACGAGCGACGGTGCCGGCGAGATCAGGACGAACGGCACCTCGGCGCGCCGACATCGTTCGACGATGACGTCGCGGGCGTGCCAGGTGGGCGTTCGTTCGTCCTGCAGGGCCTCGTCATGTTCGTCGAGGACGACCGCGGCGGACAGACCCTCACACGGCATCCAGGCAGCCCGCCGGGTCCCGATGACCACGTCGACGCCGGCCGCAGCGGCCGCCCAGTCGTCGGGAACGATCGCGACGGTCGCGCCGGTCCGTCGGAGTCGGCTGGCGATGAGGTTCATGTCGGCATGCAGCGGCACGACGACGAGGGTCGGACCGAGTGCGACCGCCGACAGGATCGCAGGCAACACGTCGACGCGAGGCGCCAGCCGCAGGACGCCGCCCCCGGACCGGAGCAGCTCGGTCGTTGCCGGTGATGAGGGTTGCGGAGCGATCGACCGCTGGCGTCGAGGCGGCAACGAACGAACCGCTCGACGCGGCGCAGCAGCGACGAGGAAGGGTCGGATCCGGCGAGCCACCCACCGGCTGGCAGCCCACCAGGCGAGTTCTTGGACGTCTGCGGCGGGGCCGTGCCCGGTGACCTTGGCGACCGGCTTCAGGTCGGCGTCGGACACATCGGTGGCCTCGAGGATCGCGGTCACCCAGCCGCCCACGCGACGCCCGTGCAAGTCGACGCGCACGATGCTCCCGACCTCGACCTGATCGACCAGGTCGTCGGGGACGACGTAGTCGAACTCCTTGTCGAGCCCCGTGACGTCG
>JBCBDK010000328.1:0-5185 GCA_038529675.1 Actinomycetota bacterium | reverse complement strand
ACGTGGCCGAGGTCGTCGAGCAGGTCGATCGGGTCCGGTCCGACGATCGAGCCGGCATCGACCAGGACGGACGACCCGGCGGGCGACGACGAGATCGAGACGATGCAGCCGTCGGGGCCCGTCGCGAAGCGGTGGACGACGTCGGTCTCCGCATCACGCAGACCGATCTGGTCGCCATCGGTCGCGAGCATCGGGTCGACGAGGTGTGCCCACCCGTCGATGCCGTCGACGAGTGCCTCGGAGGTCACGCCGTTCTCGACGACGCGAACTCGCCAGCCGTCGACGGCCCCGTAGGCGGTGACGTCGTCGTCAATCGCACCGTCGCCATCGGTGTCGAACTGTACGGTCGGCATCGAGTCGGGGCGAGGTGGCAGCGGACCGAACGAACCGCACGGCTCCGCCGGCTCGGGTTCAGGCGCCGGCTCCGGTGCTGGTTCGGCCGCTGGCTCCGGCTCGGGCGCCCGTGCCGGTGCCGGTACCGGATCTGGCTCGGCGTCCGACGTCGTCACCGGGTCGACGTCGCCGGAGGCACCGCCTGCAGTCGGTGCGTCGGTTCGTGACACCGCACTGCCGTCGACCCGCCGGCTGTCGGCGGCCGGCTCGGCGTCGGGGAGCGAGGTCGGGGTGCTGCTCGTGTCCGAGGCACATGCTGCGCCGAACAGCGCGAGTACGGCACCGATCGCGACCAACCGAGTCGGTACGCGTCGACCGAGGGCACCGCGGGTCGGCTCGGCGTGGATGGCAGGGTTCTGGCGGTTCGTCATGTCGGTCCAGAGCCCGCACGCGACACGACCTTGCACAAACCCAGACGAAACTCCCGCGAATCGACTCGCCAGCCGGGGAGGATCCGCATGAACTTCGGCGCGGGTGGTCGGTTGGGATCGTGACGATCTCATGACGAGCGGGGACCGTGGGAACCGCCGGTGGCGGTGGTCACGTCGAACGCTCGTGAACAAGCGCAACGTGAACACCACCCTGGCGGCTGTCGTGGCCGTCGGACTCGCCCTCACCGCCTGCAGCGGTGACGACGACGCCGACGACACACCCGCCGAAGCGACCACCGACGACGGGGGACGAGACGGCGACGACCGACGCGACAGCGACGACGCCGAAGACGGCTTCGTGTCCGAACCCGACTCCGAACCCGACGATGAGCCCGCCGATGAACCCGCAGACGAGCCGGCCATGGAGGAGCCGGCTGAGGATGCGATGGAGGACGACGCCATGGAGGAGGGCGACGCGATGGAGGACGACGATGCGGGCGTGGACGCCGAAGCGCCTGCCGACGACGCAAGTACCGACGGCGACGGCGGGTTGTTCGGATCCGACGCCCCGGATCCCGACGACGCCGAGGCCCGACTCGACGACAACACGTTCGAGAACTACGGCTACCGGGACTTCGTCGACACCGATGTCGATCCGCTCTCCACCTTCGCACTCGACGTCGACACCGGTTCGTACACGGTCGGTCGCCGGTGGATCGACGAGGGGCAGATCCCACCGATCGACTCGGTCCGTCCCGAGGAGTACATCAATGCGTTCGACTACGACTACCGGGCGCCACGACGTGGGCTCGACCTCGAGGTCGACGGTGGCCCGTCACCCTTCGATCGCGACAACGTGCTGGTCCGCGTGGGCGTCCAGGCCGAGATCATCGACCCCGACGACCGCCCCGACGCGGCCCTCACCTTCGTCATCGACACCTCCGGATCGATGGACCGCGACGACCGTCTCGGTCTCGTCAAGGAATCGTTGTCGATCCTGGTCGACGAGCTGGAGGACGACGACACGGTCGCCATCGTGACCTACAGCGACTCGTCGGGCATCGTGCTCGACCCGACGCCGGTCTCCGATCGCGACGAGATCCTCGAGGCGATCGACGACCTCGGCCCTGGCGGCTCGACCAACCTCGAGGCCGGGCTCCGGGAGGGCTACGAGCTGGCCCGGGAAGCGTTCCGTGAGGGCGGCGTCAACCGCGTGGTGCTCGCCTCCGACGGTGTGGCCAACGCCGGTACGACCGACCCCGACATCTTGGCGCGGGACATCAGGCGTGACGCCGATGCCGGCATCGACCTGGTCACGGTCGGGTTCGGGATGGGCAACTTCAACGACGTCACCATGGAGCAGCTCGCGGACCAGGGCGACGGCTTCTACGCCTACGTCGACACCGAGGACGAGGCCGAGCGCCTGTTCGAGGACGAGTTGACGTCGACCCTCGTGACCGCCGCGAAGGACGCCAAGATCCAGGTCGACTTCGACCCCGAGGTGGTCGAGGCGTACCGGCTGATCGGCTTCGAGAACCGTGGTGTCCGAGACAGCGACTTCCGTGACGACGATGTGGACGCCGGCGAGCTCGGCGCCGGCCACCAGGTCACCGCGATCTACGAGATCGAGCTCGAGCGGGGCGTTGACCTCGACGATCGCGAGGAGCTCGGCGTCATCTCGCTCCGATGGGAGGATCCCGTCACCGGTGACGTCACTGAGATCGACGACGACATCGACATGCGTGACATCGATGCGTCGTGGGAGGACACCTCCGACGGGTTCCAATTGGCGACGGTCGCAGCGACGTTCGCCGAGAAGCTGCGAGACAACGACCACGCCGACCGGGTCGACATCGACGATCTGGCCGAGGAAGCCGAGCGTCTGGCCGATCGGCTCGACCGGGACGAGGTCGGCGAGCTGGCCGAGCTGATCGGCTGGGTCGCCGACCGGGCCTGAGTCGGGCAGGTGTCGCGACCGACCGGATCAGGCGAGCGTGACGTCGACGGCTTCGGGGCCCTTCCGGCCAGCGGTGACGCGGTACCGCACCGTCGCCCCCTCCGGCAGGGTCCGGAAGCCGTCGCCGAGGATGTTGGTGTGGTGCACGAACAGGTCGTCACCGCCACCGGAGCGGAGGATGAACCCGTAGCCGCGGCCGGCGTTGAAGAACTTGACCGTTCCCGCTTCCTCGTCGTCGCCGAGTTCGAGCGGGCGCGGGTCGACCGGGGGACCGGCGACGGTGTCCACCTCGACCGGGGCAGTCGACGCGCTCGGCTCGGCGACGAACGGCACCGCGCTCACCGATTCGGCGACGGCGTCCTCCAGAAGCACCAGCACCTCGAGCTCATCGAGGTCCGGGTCGGTCACGTCGACGTCGATCCCGACCTCGCGCTGGAGCTTGCGCACGTCCTTGGACGTACCGGGCTCGATGAACGAGACGACGATGCCGGTCGCGCCTGCACGCGCTGTGCGCCCAGAACGGTGGTGGTAGGTCGCACCATCCGCCGGCGGGTCGTAGTGCACGACCGCGGACACACCGTCGACGTGGATGCCGCGGGCCGCGACGTCGGTGGCGATCAGCGCATCGGTCGAGCCGTCCTTGAATCCGGCCAGCGCCCGGTCGCGCTGCTTCTGGCTCCGCCCGCCGTGGATCGCCTGAGCGGTGACCCCGAGCTTGCCCAGCTGCCGAGCGACCCGGTCCGCGCCGTGACGGGTCCGCGTGAAGACGATCGTCGAACCGCAACGTTCGATCACGCCGGCGGCGTTCACGTTCCGCTCGGTCCGCTCGAGCTGCCAGAACCGATGGTGGGCGGCTTCGACGTCGGGCCCCTTCGGACCGACCTCGTGGCGCACCGGGTCGCGCTGATAGTCGGCGACCAGTGTGGCCACCGGTCCGTCGAGGGTGGCGGAGAACAGCAGGACCTGTCGATCGGCAGCGGTCTGGTCGACGATGCGACGGACGGCGGGGAGGAACCCCATGTCGGCCATCTGATCGGCTTCGTCGACGACGACGGTCCGCACGTCGGTCAGATCGAGCGCGCCTTGCCCGAGGAGGTCCTCGAGCCGACCCGGGCACGCCACGACGAGTTCGGTGCCCTGGTCGAGCGCCGTGCGCTGACGGCCGAAGCCGACACCGCCGTAGATCGACGTGGCGCGATGGCCGACCGCCGCGGTGAACGGTTCGAGTTCGGCCATGATCTGCTCGGCCAGCTCCCGGGTCGGGGCGAGGACGAGGGCGACCGGGCGTCGACGCCGTGCGTCGACCAGTCCGGCCACGAGCGGCAAGCCGAAGCCGAGGGTCTTGCCCGAACCGGTGGGCGCTCGGCCCGCGACATCGCGGCCGGCGAGCGCGTCGGGGATCACCGCTGCCTGGATCGGGAACGGATGAGTCATGCCGGAGCGGTCGAGCGCGCGGAGGACCGCGTCGGGCAGACCGAGTTCGGCGAACGAGACACTGGACGCGTCGTGTGGGCGCGCGCCGACAGGCGCGTCGAGGGAGGTGGTCATGGGAGGGGGGTGCTTTCGGTTTCTGCTTCCACAGCGCACGGGCCGGAGCAGTGATCCGATCGGCGCCCACCGGCCAGCGTGGCCGGAGCACCGCACACGGTAGCGTCGCGATCGACGTTTCGGCGGGGATCGAGACGGCCCCCGCTAGCATGGTTCCGCTATGGCACTCGAGCACGACACCATGATCAACCCGCCGATCGAGAACCTGCTCGACAAGGTCGACTCGAAGTTCTCGTTGGTGACGCTTGCCGCTCGTCGTGCCCGCAACATCAATTCGTACTTCAACCAGCTCGGTGACGGGCTCGGCGGCATGAT
Organism: Actinomycetota bacterium; assembly: GCA_038529675.1. Taxonomy (GTDB): domain Bacteria; phylum Actinomycetota; class Acidimicrobiia; order Acidimicrobiales; family Ilumatobacteraceae; genus Ilumatobacter_A. The sequence continues at coordinate 601 of JBCBDK010000328.1, read as the reverse complement.
TCCGCCACAGGTGTCGTCCACGGCGCGCAAGCCGCTGTCGATCGGCTTCGAGGAGATCTCAGAGCGCAAGATCGTCTGGACCGAGGCGCCCGAGGAGCCCGAGCTCGAGATCGATCCCGACGCCGAGGCCCAGGCAGCTGCCGACGCTGCGGCGATGGAGTCCGACGAGAGCTGACGCTCTCGTCCCGATCCGATCCGATCACGGCGAGTCAGGCGCATCGATGAGCGCACTCGCCACCCCGCCACCGTCCGGGCCGCTCGCCGGTCGACGCGTCGTCCTGGGCGTGACCGGTGGCATCGCCGCCTACAAGGCGATCGAGGTCTCGCGCCGCCTGGTCGATGCCGGGGCCCACGTCGTGCCGATCATGACCGAGGCGGCCCAGCACTTCGTCGGCACCACCACGCTCTCGGCGCTCTCGTCGGAGCCGGTTCAGAGCGAACTGTGGCACAACCCGTCGACGCCGATCCCGCACACCGAGGTCGGTCAGGGTGCCGACCTGATCCTCGTCGCGCCGGCCACCGCCAAGCTCCTCGCTGCGTACCGGGCCGGCTACAGCCACGACCTCTTGACCAACACCCTCATCGCCACTCGTGCACCGGT
>JBCBDK010000327.1:0-5217 GCA_038529675.1 Actinomycetota bacterium | reverse complement strand
AGAAGCGTCCGTCGGTGATGAGCGCACAGTCGCTCCCCCGTCCGGCGCCCTTCAGCGCGCCGGTGATGGCGAGCATCTCGCGCATGCCGGGTCCACCCTTCGGGCCCTCGTAGCGGATGACGATCACGTCGCCCGGATCGATCGCACCGGCGAGGATCGCGTCCATCGCGAACTGCTCGTCATCGAACACTCGGGCCGGTCCCTCGAAGTGCTTCTGCTCGTCGGAGAGTCCGGCGACCTTGACGACGGCGCCTTCCGGGGCGAGCGAACCCCGAAGGACGTTGATGCCTCCCTCGTCGTGGATCGGCGCGTCGAACGGGTGCACCACCACGCCGTCGGCAGCCGGCGGATCGATGTCGGCGAGATTCTCGGCCATCGTCCGGCCCGTGCACGTCATCACGTCGCCGTGCAGATGACCGGCGTCGAGGAGCATCTTCAACACGACCGGGACGCCGCCGACGCGATCGAGATCGCTCATGTGGAACTTGCCGCCAGGCTTCATGTCGGCGATGTGCGGGACCTGGTCGGCGATCCGATTGAAGTCGTCGAGGTCGAGCCGCACGCCCGCCTCGTTGGCGATCGCGAGCAGGTGGAGCACGGCGTTGGTCGAGCCGCCGAGCGCAGACGTGAGCGCGATCGCGTTCTCGAACGCCTCCTTGGTCATGATCTGGCGTGGCGTGATGCCGAGGCGCAGCATGTTCACGACGGCCTCGCCGGCGCGGCGGGCGTCGTCCTCGCGGCGACCGTCGATCGCCGGCGGCGACGCGGTGCCCGGGAGCGACAGGCCCAGCGCCTCAGCGATCGAACTCATCGTGTTCGCGGTGAACATCCCGCCACACGCCCCCTCGCCGGGGCACGCCTTGGTCTCGATCTCGCGGAGTTCGTCTTCGCTGATCGTCCCGGCCGCGCAGGCACCGACCGCTTCGAACACCGAGGTGATGTCGAGGGCGGTGCCGTTGTGGTCACCCGGCATGATCGAGCCGTTGTAGACGAACACGCTCGGCAGGTCGAGGCGTGCTGCCGCCATCAGCATGGCCGGGATCGACTTGTCGCAGCCGGCGAGGCCGACGAAGCCGTCGAGCCGCTCGGCGTGCATGACCGTCTCGACCGAGTCGGTGATGACCTCTCTGGAGACCAGACTCGCACGCATCCCCTCGTGGCCCATCGAGATGCCGTCGGACACGGTGATCGTGCCGAACTCCATCGGGAAGCCGCCGGCGTCGCGCACGCCGACCTTGCTGTGCTCGGCGAGCTTGCGCAACGTCATGTTGCACGGGGTGACCTCGTTCCAGGCCGAGGCGACGCCGATCTGCGGCTTGTCCCAGTCGCCGTCGGTCATGCCGATTGCGCGGAGCATGGCGCGCGACGGCGCCTTGGTCATGCCGTCGGTGACGTCGCGCGACCGCGGCTTGACGTCGACGGAGGTGGTGCTCGAGGGCGTGGCGTCCGACATGCCGCCGAGGGTAGTCGTGGCAGCGATCGCCGGTCCTGGTGCTCTGCCCACCCCAACACGGGTGCGGTCATCGTCGCCGCTGACGAGTCGCGTCGGGTCCGACCGATGGCACACTGGATCCATGACGGTGGTCAACGAGACGAAGCTGCCAGGTGTCGGGGTGAAACACGACTTCGCGACCGAGGACGGGCAGGAGGTGGGCGTCCTGGTCCACAAGGACGGCCGACGCGATATCGTCGTCTACGACGCTGAGGATCCCGACACCTGCTCGATGCAGGTCAGCATGACCGCCAATGACTCGCGCACGCTGGCCGAGCTGCTCGGCGTGAGCCGCGTCAACGAAGCGGTCGAGGCCGTCCAACAGGAGATCGAGGGTCTCGCCATCGAGTGGCTCACGATCGAGGCGCGCTCGCCGCTCGCCGACCGGACGATCGGCGACGGGGCGTTCCGGACCAAGACCGGGGTGTCCATCGTCGCGGTCATCCGCGGCGGCGAACCTCACCCGGCCCCTGGGCCCGAGTTCGGCCTGCAGCACGACGACGTCGTCGTGGCCGTCGGCACGGTCGAGGGGCTCGCCCTCGTGCGCGACCTGCTGGCTCCCGTGTGATCCTGCCGACGTCCGACGCGATCGCTTCGACGTGACGATGGCTCCCGTGCTCGCCGCCGGCGACGCCGACACCGCGCTCGCGTTCGTCGAGATCGGTCTCATCGCGCTCGGCCTCGCCATCCTGTCGCGCGTCGCCGGGCGACTCGGCATCTCCGCGGTGCCCCTCTACCTCATCGCAGGGCTTGCGTTCGGCAGCGGTGGCATCGCCGAGGTGGACGTCAGCGAGGACTTCATCGCACTCGCGGCGGAGATCGGCGTGCTCCTGCTGCTGTTCACGCTCGGACTCGAGTACTCCGAGGGTGAACTCCGCACCGGGCTCCGGACGGGCGTCCCACCCGGTCTCGTCGACATGCTGGCGAACGCACTCCCGGGGGTGGCGCTCGGGTTGCTGCTCGGCTGGGAGCCGCTCGCAGCCGTCCTGCTCGGCGGAGTGACCTGGATCTCCTCCAGCGGGATCATCTCGAAGGTGCTCGGCGACCTCGGGCGCCTCGCCAACCGCGAGACACCGGCAATCCTCAATCTGCTCGTCATCGAGGACCTCGCGATGGCCGTCTACCTCCCGGTCGTCGCAGCGCTCATCGTCGGCGGCACGGTCGCCGAGATGAGCCTCAGCGTGGGCATCGCCCTGGTGACGGTGTCGGTCATCCTCGTCGTCGCGCTGCGGTACGGATCGATGATCTCCGCGCTGCTGGACACCCGGTCCGACGAGTCGCTGCTGCTCGGGGTGTTCGGTGTGACGCTGCTCGTCGCCGGTGGCGCCCAGTCGCTCGAGGTGTCGGGGGCGATCGGCGCATTCCTCGTCGGGCTCGCGTTGTCCGGCCCGGTCACCGAGCGCGTCGCGCGTCTGATGAGCCCGCTGCAGGACCTGTTCGCGGCGACGTTCTTCGTGTTCTTCTCCTTCCAGATCGATCCGGCGGATCTCCTCGAGGCAGCGCTGCCGGCCGCTGCGCTGGCGGTCCTGACGGCGGCGACGAAGATCGCGACCGGCTGGTACGCGGGTCGGCGGGTCGGCGCCGCGCCGCGTGGTCGTCTTCGCGTCGGGCTCACACTCGTGGCTCGCGGCGAGTTCTCGATCGTCATCGCCGCGCTCGGCGCCGACCTCGCCGACGGACCGGAACTCGGCGCACTGGCGGCCGGCTACGTCCTCATCACGGCGATCGTCGGCCCACTCGCCGCCCGCTACGCCGATCGGGTCCCCCTCCCGACCCGCCTCGCCACCCGCCCCGCCCTCACCTGAGTTGGATTCCTGCTCAGGGACAGAATCCAACTTCTGACACCCCGTGCCACACGTTGGATTCCTGCCCGGGGACGGAATCCAACTTTCTGCGGTGGATCGGTAGCGTCGGCGGTCATGGGGGCGTCGACGTCGCACTACGGGGCAGCAGCCGACGGACGGGTCCAGTTCCGACGCAGATGGCGGGCCGACTCGCCGCGGGCCGCGATGCTGCTCGTCCACGGCATCGGCGAGCACGTCGGCCGCTACGAACACGTCGGTGCCGCGTTCGCCACGGCCGGGATCGACGTGTTGGCGCACGACCAGCGCGGCTTCGGGCTCACCGAAGGCCGTCGTGCGTTCGTTCGCACGTTCGACGAGTACCTCGACGACATCGAGCCCCTGCTCGACGATCGACGGTCATCGGACGTGCCGGTCATCCTGATGGGGCACTCGCTCGGCGGTCTCATCGCCACCGCCTACCTGGTCAGCGATCGCCCCCAACCCGACCTGGCCGTCCTCAGCGCACCAGCGCTCGATGCGACCGCACCGGCGTGGCAGCGCAAGATCGCCCCACTGCTCGGTCGTGTCGCCCCCCGGATGCACCTCAAGGCCGACTTCGACGGATCGATCCTCTCCCGGGACCCGGCCGTGCAGCTCGCCTACGAGCAAGATCCCTTGCGCGTCGATGGCTCGACCGCATCACTCGGCAAGGCGATCCTCGCGACGATGGCGGCCACGACCGAGCGACTCGACCGACTCCGCGTGCCGAGCTACGTCCTCCACGGGACCTCCGACGAACTCGTTCCGCCCGATGCGAGCGCGCCGCTCGGCACGCTGCCGGGCGTGACTCGGCGACTGTGGGACGGGCTGCGTCACGAGTGCCTCAACGAACCGGAGCAGGATCAGGTGATCGCCGAGATCATCGCCTGGCTCGACGCACAGCTCTCGTCGAGCTGACATCCCGGAACGACGTCCAGGTGACGTCGGCCGGCGTGACGTACGGGTCAGATTGCCGCCCGCGCAACGTATCGCGTCAGATCGCCGCCGCGACGTCGGCGACGAGCTGCTCGAATGCTGCGATCACGAGCGACGCCTGACCGGCCTCGCCAAGGTGGAACACCCCGACGAAGGTGCCATCGACGTCGGCCGCCAGCCACGTGAGCCACTCGTCGATGTCGGGTTGTTCGACCACGACGCCGTTCGCAGCCGACGCACCCGACGGCACCGCCACTTCCAACACCCGAACGGTGCCGCCCGCGGCGTCGTCGACGAAGCTCGAACACGAGGCGAGCGATCCGTAGGCGGCGACGCCCTCGGCACCCTGACCCGGTGTGACGCGCTGCTCGAACTCCCGGCCGATGTCGTCGATGAAGTCGGCGTACAGCTGATCGACGGCAGTGATGACGGCCAGTCCGCACGGGACGCCCTGGTCGAGATCGGCGGGTTCGATCTCCGCTTCGCCCTGCCAGGTGGCGCCAAGCCCGAGCGTGGTCAACTCCGTGGCGTCGAGCAAGGCACCGGTGTCGATGTCCTGCGCGGTGAGACCGCCCCCGGTCGAACCGCCCGTGGATCCGGTCGAGTCGCCCGTGGATCCGCTCGTCGAGCTGCTCGTGGATCCGCCGGTCGAACCCGTGGCCCCGGTCGCTCCGCCGGTGGTCGCGGTCGAATCGGTCGTGCCACCCGTCGTCGTGCCCGACGTCGCATCACCCGTCGTCGTTCCTGACGTGGCACCACCTGCGGTTCCGGCGGTGTTTCCCGTCGATCCGCCGCTCGTGGCGGCCCCCGACGTCTCGCCACCACCGGTGGTCGTCCCCGACGAACCGCCGGTGGTCGTCGAGCCGGTCGGGTCGGTTCGGCCGGTGTCGTCACCCCCGTCGCTGCCACCACCGTCGCTGTCGCCACCGTCGGCGGTGATCGGGTCGCCGTCGCCGACGATCACCG
>JBCBDK010000326.1:0-5226 GCA_038529675.1 Actinomycetota bacterium | reverse complement strand
GTGTCCAGCCCCGAGTTCAACGTCACCCGGTACAGCCATGTCGAGAACTTGGCCCGCCCCTCGAATCGGTCGATCCGTCGAGCGACGGCGAGCAGTGCGTCCTGGCAGGCCTCCTCGGCGTCGAGCCGATTCGGGAGCAGACGCCCTGCGTGACGCAGGACGTCGGGGCGGATCGCGGCCAGCAACCGCTCGAGGGCGTCGGCGTCGCCCGCGGCTGCACTCCGAGCCAGTGACTCCACGTCGTCCATACCGAGAGGCTACGTCGCTGCGTCCGGCCCCACGTCGCCGCGCGTCGTCGCACGGATCCGGGCCCGCGACGTCGACGTCGGGCCTCGTGATCGTCGACCGACCTCGCGGAATCTCCGAACCGCGGGGCGGAGGCGCGCCGTCGAACCCGACATGGAACGACGCTCGCCTCCGACCCCACCTCCGATCTCGTCTCCGATGAGGCCGCTCCCGAGCCCACCGCCGCTGCCGCCGTCGCAGCCGCCGAACTCGTTCGTGTCGACGCCGCAGATCACGCAGTCGGTGGTCAAGGCCGCCGCAGGGGTCGCCGCGGTGATCGGTGTCCTCGCCGGCTTCGCGATCGGGCTCGCCGTGGCGGCGGCGTTCGACTCGGGGTCGTCGGTCGTCGTGCTCGACCCGCGCACCGGCGACAGCGTGGTGCCGATCGACGAGGTGATGGCGGCCGACGGCGGCGCCGGCGAAGTCGGCGAGCCGCGATCGCCCGGCGTCGAGCGCGGGCCGACGCCGCCAGACGGGCCCGTGGACTCGTCGCCCGGCGCGCCGGCGCCGGATGGAGCGCCCGACGGAGCGCCCGACGAGCCGCCGAGCGGCGATTCGTCCACGAGCGATCCGCCCGCATCGGAGCCGCCGAACACGGAGCCACCGACGACAGAGCCGCCTGCGACGGAGCCGCCGAACACGGAGCCACCGCCGACCGAGCCGCCGACGACCGTGCCGCCGACGACGGAGCCGCCGACGACCGTGCCGCCGACGACCGTACCGCCGAACACGGTGCCGCCGATCGTGCCGCCGGGCTCGTTGCCGGGTCTGGACGACGTGTTCGGACCACCGTCGGGTGCGTACCCGGGACCACCCGACGACGGCGACGGCCGTCCGGATGGGCCCCAGTTGCTCGGCTAGATCTCGTCGAACAGCGTCGGATGGTCGCGGCGGATGACGACGCGCTTCCCCGTCGGCGCCTCGGCAGCCGGCGGCTGCTCGAACAACTCCAACTGCTCCCACGTGATCGCGACGTCGCTCACGAGTTGCCACCGCAGGCGACCCTTCGGCCCCGGACGGCGGATCTCGACTCGCTCGGGCCGAAGGGTGCGGGCCGAACCATCGGGGTCGCGGAGCGTGACCGCACCATCGTGCTCCACGCCCTCGACCTTGCCGATCACGTGGCGGCCCGTGCCGTTGCGACGGAACCGGATCGGCTCCGACATCCGCAGACCGAGCCGCTCGAGCGCCGCCGCCGTCCGGTACGCCGGTCCGCTCATGGCGACGACCGTCCGTCGCTCCGCCGTCGTTCCGCGTGATGCGGGTTCGTCCGCAACCGGTTCGTACGCGACCGGGCACGACGACGAGATCGGCCCATCGTAGGGTCGACGTGCGTGTCGTGGCCGGCAGCGTCGGTCATGGTCAGGTCGTCCGGCGCGGCGTCGCCGTGCACGCGCTCGGGTCAGCCGCCCATCACACGGCGTTGCAGCTTGCGCATTCCGCCCAGCCAGCGTTCGGGGTCGGATGCCTTCAGCTGCATGTAGTCCGCCACCTCGGGGTGAGGCAGGACGAAGAAGCCCTCGGCCTCGATCGTGTCGGCGACGGTCACCGCCACGTCGGCGGGCTCGAGGACGTCCCCGGCGACCTTGACGACGTTGCCGCCCGGCATGGCGTCGTCGCCGGCGTGCAGCATGTCGGTGTTGACGCCCTGCGGACAGAGGCACGTCACCCGGATGCCTCGATCGCCGTAGGTGACCGCCATCCACTCCGCGAAGGCCACCGCTGCTCGCTTCGTGAGCGAGTAGGGGCCCGATCCGATCTGGAGGAGCAGCCCGGCGGCCGATGCGGTGGAGCAGAAGTAGCCCTCCCCGCGCTCGAGCCAGTCGGGCACGAGGTACTTCGCAGCCCAGCGGTGGGCGTGGACGTTCACGTCGAACGACAGGTTCCAGTCGGCCTCCGACGTTGCGTCCAGATCCTGGCCGATCCCGACACCGGCATTGGCGAAGAAGAGGTCGATCGGGCCGAACGCGTCGCGCGCCTGGTCGATCAGGCGTCGGTTGCCGTCCTCGGTCGACACGTCGGCGGCGATGCCGACCGCGCTGTCGCCCAGCGTGCGGGCGACGTCGTCGGCGCCGGCCAGATCGGCAGGTACCACCTTCGCCCCGCGCCGATGGAACTCGGTTGCGAGCGCAGCGCCGATCCCTCGGCCCGCTCCGGTCACGACCACGTGTTTGCCGTCGAACTGCATTGGCCGATCGTACGCATCGTGCGGCTCGCGGCGCGATCCGCGATGCGTTGGGCCGGGGTCATCCGGCGCGTCCAATTGTGAAGTTCGTCTGACTTCGAGAAGGGTGCGTTCCGTCGGACGGGGGAGGGGGTACGGTGATCAGCGATGACAGATCAGCAGCCCGCCACCGAATCGATCACCGGTGTCTCCTCCGAGAGCTACGCCGAGAGCGTCGTCATCGACGAGGCCCTCAGCGTGATCGACGGCGCGCTCGCCAAGATGATGCAGCGTGAACTCGTGTCGTCCGGCGAAGTCGCCGATCTGCTCCTCGACGTTCGGACGCTCCTCACCGAGTCGTCCACCTCTGCGGTCACCGCGGGGGCGTCGGCGCAGATCACCGAGATCGAACCCGTCACCAGCGATTCCTGACGGGAGCCCACCGGCCGCACCTGAGCGGCCGGCTTCGGCGCGGGCTGCCCCGAGCCCCCCCCCCGCCTGGGGGATGCCACCTGACGCCGTCGGAACGGATCGGGGCAACGAACCTGTGTGCGCGTGTCGGTGATCAGGGTGCGTAGCCGACGAAGTCGTCGACGGCCTCGCCGATGAACCGGGCGAGATCAGCCGGGTGCTCGATCGCGGCGGCGTCGGTGTTCAACCCCATGTCGAGCCGGCCGAGGTAGCTGAGCAGCGTCAGGTTGAATGCGACGCCGCTCAGCGGCCCGACCGGATAGTTCGAGAGCAGCTGCGCACCCGCCAGATACATCGGGACCGGGGACGCCTTCACGTTCGACGTCGCGAAGTCGACGGTCTGACTCTGCTGGCGGGCCAGGCGGCACACGACCGACGTCGGGAGCGTCGCCGCAACCGCGGCGAGTTGGTCGAGCGACGCAGAACGCGAGCCGGCCACCGCAGTGTCGGTGGCCTCCTTGATCGCACGAAAGCGCTCGTCGAGTGGCATCTCGCCGGTCGGGACGAGCATCCGGACCAGAGAGAACGCGTTCGCCCCGGAATCGTCGGTGCGGGTGCTGATCGCCATCGACGCGCGGAGCGCCTCGACCGGTGCCCCGTATTCGACGTGGTAGCGGCTCGCGGCCTCGGTGGCGATGGTCATGAACGCGGTGTTGAGGGTGCCACCGAGCGCCTTGGCTGCGGCTTTGGTCTCGCTGAATGGCGCCGTGGCCGTCTCGAGGTGGCGGCGGGTGGACCGCTCGACCCACAGCGGCGAGCGGGCACGATCTGCGTCGCCCAGCTGGGTGAGGATGCCGCGGACCGTGTCGGCGGCGGCCTCGGTCGCCTTCGGGATCTGCGCCGGGTCGGCGAGGAGGTCCTTGACCTGGCGGGCGATGCCGAGCGGGATCCGCAGACTGCCGGCGACCAGATCTCGGACCGCGTCGGCGGCGTCCTGGTCGTCGTCGCACTCGTCGGCGGCGTCGATGTCGTCGGGAGTCGGATCCTCGGGAGGGAGGGCGTCACGCTCGAAGTCGAGGAACTGCAGGCTGAGCTGTACGCCGCTCTCACCGTCGGCGATCGTGTGGTGCAGCTTCTGGATGACCGCGGCGCGGCTGCCCTTCAAGCCCTCGACGACGGTGAACTGCCACAGCGGACGGCTGCGGTCGAACGGCTCGGCGGCGATCAGGGTCGCCATGTCGTAGAGGTTGCGATCCGTCGAGCCCTTCGGGAGTGCGACGCGTCGGACGTGGTGATCGAGAGAGAACTCGGAGTCGGCGACCCAGGTCGGCGGCGAGACGTTCCCGGGCGCGGTACGCACCACCTGGCGGAGCCGGGGGATGATGATCGCAGCCCGTTCCATCCGGCGCCGGAACAGGTCGAAATCCGGGCTCCGGTCGAGAATCGAGACGTTGACGATGTTCGACGAGAGGTGCGGATCCTTCTCCATCCGCCACATCAGACCCTCGGCGTCCGTCATCTGGCGCGGGTACGTGATGGTCATCGTCGTCAGCGTAGGCGGAGGCGCCTCACGGCGCGCCATGCCACGAGGCCGAGCAGGCGCCCGACGACCGCACCGCCAACCACGTCGGATGCGTGATGAATCCGTACATACGCACGGCTGATGCCGACCACGGCGGCGACGGCCCACCACACCGAGCCCCACGGGACGAGGCCGGGTCGGCCGGCGTCCCACCGCGACAGCAGCGTCGCCGCGAACGTAGCCGAGCTGGCGTGGCCGGAGGGGAACGATGACGTGGTTGGTGTTCGGACCTGCAGCCGTTCGTCGCCCGACGACGTGGGCCGTTGGCGGCGGAAGAGCCGCTTGACGCCCTGGTTGACGACGAGGCTCTCGACGCCCAACGACACGGCGAGTGCGACGATCTGGTCGGGTCGTCCGCGGGTGAGCCCGCGGACGATGCCGATCGCGTGCCAGACGAGGCTGAAGTCGCCGACGTGGCTGGCGGTGGTGAAGAGCCGATCGGCGATCGGGTTGCCGCGAAGCTGCTCGAGCAGCTCGTCGCACCGGGTGTCGAACGCCTCGACGAGTGGTCCGAGCTGGCCTTGCCCGGGTGGCGCCGCCGGATGCGCGGCCAGTCCGGAGGCGTGAACGGCTGGCTCGCTCACGCGTCCGTGCCGGCGACGTCGGTCTCCGCTCCAGCGGCGACGTGCTGCCCTGCGTCGGTGGTCGTGCCGGTGTCGGTGGTTGTGCCGGTGTCGGCGGTCGTGCCGGTGTCGCTGGTTGTACGGGTGTCGGCGGCCGTGTCGCTGTGGTCGCCCGAGAGCAGTGCTGCATGGGCGGCGACGGCCTCGAGCTCAGCCCGGGC
>JBCBDK010000325.1:0-5245 GCA_038529675.1 Actinomycetota bacterium | reverse complement strand
GTACGACGGATACAGCGCCGCCAGGAGCCCGGCGATCACCGCGCCGACGAGGATCAGCAGGATGATGACCGGGCTGAACGCCAGCTCGCTGATCACGTTGTCGGGCACGGCGAGCGACAGCACGACACCGAGGAAGGTGCCGAGCGCGATGCCGACCAGCGCGCCGAACATCGAGACGATCACCGCCTCCCAACGGACGGAGCGGCGCGTCTGACGACGGCTCATACCGACCGCACGCAGCAACCCGATCTCGCGAGTCCGTTCGTACACGCCGAGGGCCAACGTGATCGAGATGCCGATGACGGCGATGACGATCGCGAACCCGAGCAAGAACGAGATGATGACCAGGATCTGGTTGATCTGGTCCTCCTGCTGCTCGAGGAACTCCGCGTTCGAGATGATCTCGACCTGCGGGTACTCGTCGGACACCGCGTCGATCGCCGCGTCGCCCTCGACGGCGCTCACGCCGTCGGCCAGCTTCGCGAACCCGAACGCGTCCTCGGCACCACCCCGGGTCACGTCGTCGTGGAGTTCGGTGTCGATGAACCAGTTGATGCCGAACGAGTTGTCGCCGAAGATCACGTCGACCGTGAGCGAACGTTCGTCGCCACTGGCGAACAGCACGTCGATCTCGTCGCCGATCTGCAGGTCTGCGGAATCGGCAGCGTCGTCGTGGACGGCGATCGACGTCGGGCTGAGCGTGGAGATGTCACCCAGCTGCACGTCGAGGTCGACGAGCTCGACCGCCTGATCGGCGTCGACGGCGCCGACGCCCTTCACGTCGTCGTCGATCTCGGCGAACGCGAACCGCACCGGCGTCGCAGCCGAGACCTCGGGGAGGTCGGACAGGGTCTCGATGACGACCGGCGGGAACGAACTGGTCGGCCCGTCGCCGCCGCCCCGGGTCTGGATGATGTAGTCGGCGGTCACCGCCCGTTCGAGGGTGGCGGCGATGCTGTTGCGCAGCGACGAGGCGAACACGGCCGCAGCACTCACGAGCGCCACGCCGATCATCAACGCTGCCGCCGACGACGAGGTCCGTCGTGGCGCGCGCACGACGTTGTCCTGCGCGATCCGGCCCGGCGTCTTGAAGAACCTGGCGATCGGCCAACCGAGTGCCTTCGTGACGGACGACGCGACGGTGGCGGACAGGCTCGCCACACCGAGGAACAACAGCAGGCCACCACCGCCGGCGAGGGCGATCAGGCCCGGCGTGCCTCCCGGGGAGACGAACAGGCCGAGGATCAGCATCGCTGCGCCGACCAGCGTGAGCACTGCGCCCATCACGAGCCGCTTCGCGCGGATGGCGGCGAAGCCCAGCTCCGGGCGCATCGCAGCGACCGGCGGGATCTTCGCAGCGCGCCGCGCGGGCACGATCACCGACAGCATCGTCACGCCGACACCGACGATGGCGGCGACGATCACGGTGCGCGCTGCGAGGATCAGACTCGGGGTGGGGAATCCGCCACCCGCCTGGTTGAAGCCCCACACGATGAAGCGGGCGACGGCGAGCCCGCCGAAGATGCCGATCACGGTACCGACGACGCCGACGACGAGCGCTTCGACCGAGATCAGGCGGCGGACCTGGCGCCCCGACGCTCCGATCGCCCGCAGCAGCGCAAGCTCGCGCAGCCGCTGGCCGATCGTGATCTGGAAGACGTTGTTGATGATGAACGCCGACACGAAGGCGGTGATGAACGCGAAGATCAGCAGCCCGGTCCCGAAGACCGAGATGATCTCGCCGACCTGGTCCTTCGCCTCCTCGACGAGTTCCTCGTTGGTGACGATCTCGATGCCGTCGGGCAGCGCCGTGGTGAGCGCGGTGCGCACGGTCTCGGGGTCGGCGCCGTCGGCGACGCCGATGTTGATGACGTCGACGAACCCCTGTGCGTCGTAGCGATCGAGTGCGCTCGGGATGTCGAGCGCGAGCACGGAGGCGCCGACGAAGCTGTCGCTGTCGCTCGTGCCCATCGTGCCGACGAGCTCGCCTTCCCACGTTCCGGTGTCGGTGACGTAGGTGATCGTGTCGCCGATCTCGAATCCCTCTCGGTCGGCCGTCGCCTTGTCGAGTGCGAGTTCATCGAGGCCGTTGGGCGATCTTCCTTCCTTGAGCGTGGCGCCGGTGAGCCCGTCCTCACCGCTCCAGACGACGCCCAACAGCGGGCCGCCGGCGGTCGTGATCGGATCGCCGTTCTCGCCGATGATCTGGACTTCGCCTTCGATGTCGGGTTCGACGATCGCGACGCCGTCGACCTGCTCGATCACGTCGGCGAGCTCGAGCGGAATCGGGCTCACGTCGCCGCCGCCGAAGGTGTCGTTCTCGAAGACCTCTTCGGCTCGGACTTGGAGGTCGACGTCGTCGACGAGTTCCTCGATCAACTGATCGAAGGAGCTGGTGAGGCTGTCGGCGAGCACGAAGGAGCCGCTGACGAAGCTGACACCGGCCACGACGGCGAGCACGATCGCGACCGTGCGACCGATCCGTGCGCGGATGCTGCGCGTGGCCAGCAACGGAGTGGGTCGGCGCCCGTCGGCGGACACAGTTGAACGCGGCTCGGGCGGCGTGCCCGGCGATGCGTCCGGTGGTGAGATCGTCGAGGTCATCGTCAGTGCCCGATCTCGCGCATCATGTCGAAGACCTGGTCGGCGGTCGGCTCCGCGAGTTCGTTGACGATCTGGCCGTCGGCGAGGAAGATCACGCGATCCGAATACGAGGCCGCGTTCGGGTCGTGGGTCACCATCACGATGGTCTGGCCGAACTCGCGGACCGCGCGGCGCATGAAGTCGAGGATCTCCGCACCGGTGACCGAGTCGAGGTTGCCGGTCGGCTCGTCCGCGAAGATGATCTTCGGTCGAGACGCGAGGGCGCGGGCGACGGCGACGCGCTGCTGCTGCCCGCCGGAGAGCTCACTCGGCCGATGATGCAGCCGGTCGCCCAGCCCGACGGTGTCGACGACCTGCTGGATCCACGCCTGATCGCCCCGCTCACTGCCGAGGAGCAGGGGGAGGCGGATGTTCTCCTCGGCGGTGAGCGTGGGGATCAGGTTGAACGACTGGAAGATGAACCCCACGTCGGTGCGTCGGAGCTCCGTCAACCGTTTGTCGTCGAGCGAGGCGAGATAGGTGTCGCCGATGTAGGTGGCGCCTGCGGTGAGCGAGTCGAGCCCGGCGAGGCAGTGGAGCAACGTCGACTTGCCCGAACCCGACGGGCCCATGATCGCGGTGAACTTGCTGGCTTCGAACGACACGGTCACGCCGTCGAGCGCGCGGACCTCAGCGTCGCCGAGCCCGTAGATCTTCGACGCGTCGACGGCGCCGGCGGCAGCGGTGGCGCCGGCGGGCACCGTCGGCGGAGGCGGAATCAGATCGGTGGTCATGATGACCATCCTGGCAACCGGCGGTCGGCGCGTGATCCGCCCCGAGGATGAACGACGATCAGCCGCCCGGCTGGACGTGGCCCGACTCGTAGGCGATCACGACCGCCTGCACGCGGTCGCGCGCGCCGAGCTTGGCCAGGATGCGCCCGACGTGGGTCTTGATCGTCGCCTCGCCGAGGATGAGTTCGGCGGCGATCTCGGCGTTGGACAGCCCCCGTGCCATCAGCTGGAGGACACCGGCCTCGCGCTCGGTCAGCTCGTCGAGGCCGGGAAACGCATGCGGGGTCGATGCGGGGCGCCGTGCGATCTCGTCGATGAGGGTCTTGGTGACCGACGGCGACAGCAGGGCCTCGCCGCGCGCGATCACCTCGATCGCATCGATGAGTTGCTCCGCCGGTGCGTCCTTGAGCAGGAAGCCGCTCGCTCCCGCACGCAGCGCCGCGTGAACGTAGTCGTCGAGGTCGAACGTCGTCAGCATCATCACCCGCGCCTCGTCGGCGGGTCGGCTGGCACAGATCTGCTCACACGCCTCGATGCCGTTCATCCGGGGCATTCGAACATCCATCAGGATGACATCGGGCTTCGACCGATCGACGAGTTCGACGGCCTCCTTGCCGTCGGACGCCTCTCCGACGACGGTGAGCCCTGGCTCGGCCTCGAGGATCATTCGCAACCCGGTCCGAACCATCGTCTGGTCGTCGACCAGCATCACCCGGATCACGTCGGCACCGTCGAGGTCCGAACCGGGTGTCGGTCGGTCGAACGTGCCGGGAGTTCGGCGTAGACCTGCCAGCCACCACCGATGCGGTGCTCGGCGACGACGAACCCGCCGATCGCCGCGACTCGTTCATGCATGCCACGAATGCCGTATCCCGGTTCGGGCGTCGCGTCGGCGGCCGCGCCGCGCCCGTCGTCGAGCACCTCGACGTGGATGACGTCGCCGCGTCGTTCGATCGACACGAGGACCTCGTCGACGTCGCCACCGTGGCGTCGGACGTTCGTGAGCGCCTCCTGGATGATGCGGAACCCGGCGAGGGCCACCGCAGCGGGCACCTCGCCGAGGTCGGTCGGAACGAGCGCGGTGATCGGGAGGTCGGTCGCCTCATCGACGAGCGTCATGACGTCGTCGAGCGTCGGCTGTGGGCTCGTCACCGGAGCATCGCCCGTGGGTGCAATGCCGCTGCGGCCGGCCGCCGTGCCAGCGATGTCGGTCTCGTCAGCGTCCCCGACCCGACGGGTGGGAACGGTCGAACTCGCCCGCAGTACGTCGAGTGTCGTGCGGAGTTCCGCCATCGCTCTGCGGCCGACGGTCTCGATGTTGCCCAGCGCGTCCTCGGCCTGCTCGGGGGCGTGATGCAGGCTCCGGCGGGCGGCGGTGGCCTGGATCACCATCGCCGACACCGAGTGGGCGACGACGTCGTGGAGTTCGCGTGCGATACGCGATCGCTCGGCGGCCACGCGCTGTTGCGCGAGCAGGTCGCGCTCGCGCTCTGCACGCTCTGCGCGTTCGGTCATGGCCACTGCCGCCTCGCGTCGTCGTCGGAGGTTGTCGCCGAGCACGAAGGCCGTGACGAGGATGACCGTCGACCAGATGAAGTCGGCGATGATCAGTTCGTCGACGAACAGGCCGGCGATGAACAGCAGCCCGATCATCACGCTGATGAGCACCAGTGCGTTCCGACGAGACCGCCCGGCGGCGTGCGCACCGACGCTGTAGAGCGCGACCAGCACCCCGATGAAGTTGGGGCCGCTGAAGTCGAGGCCGGTGAAGAGGACCTGGGCGGCGGTCACACCGACAGCGACCTGGATCGGCCGCACCCGGCGCCAGCCGATCGGCAGGACGCAGGCGATCGAGAGGGGGATGGACC
>JBCBDK010000324.1:0-5264 GCA_038529675.1 Actinomycetota bacterium | reverse complement strand
CGGCGTCGTCGACCAGTCGGAGGTGGCCGCTGTGCAGCGCGCCCATCGTGGGGACGAAGCCGATCGTCCGGCCGTGGCGGTGACGGTCGTCCGACCACGATCGCATCTCGTCGGGCGTCGTGATCACCTGCACGGGGACGGAGACTAACGACGGCGCTCCGGCGCGATGGCCTCCTCGCTGATGCGATACGTTCTGCATCGATTGGTCCGAGCGAGGGGAGTGACCGATGTTCAGGAAGCGTGTTGCAGCGGGGGCTGCGCTGCTCGCCATGGTCGTACCGGCGATCGCCGCCGGAGCGGGAGGTTCCGCGCAGGCGGACGACGGATTGGCTGAAGCGGTCACCACCCGCAAGACGATGGTCGTCACGGCGAACCCGCTGGCGACCGCTGCCGGCGAAGCAGTGCTCGCGAGCGGCGGTTCGGCGGTCGACGCGATGGTTGCGGTGCAGGCGATGCTGGGGCTCGTCGAACCTCAATCGTCAGGCATCGGCGGTGGTGCCTTCGTCGTGTACTGGGACGAACGCCGCAAGCAGCTCACCACCTACGACGCCCGTGAGAAGGCGCCCGCCGCAGCGTCGCCCGACCGGTTCGAGGGCCTCGGCTTCTTCGACGCCTGGCAGAGCGGACTCTCCGTGGGCGTGCCTGGCGTCCCCAAGCTGATGGAGGAGATGCACGCCGAACACGGCCGGCGCAGGTTCTTCTCGCTGATCGCTCCGGCCGCGCAACTCGCATGGGACGGATTCCCGCTCTCGCAGCGCACGAGCGACCAGGCCGGGACACTCGCCTCGTTCGGACTCTTCCGCGATCCCGTCGCCCGGGAGTACTTCCTGCAGCCCGACGGCACGGCGAAGCCAGCCGGAACGATCGTCCGCAACCAGGACTACGCGCGGACGCTCTGGAAGCTCGGGCGCAACGACGGCGCCGGCTTCTACACCGGGACCACCGCCCAGGCCGTGGTGGAGGGCGTCACCACCGACCCGGCCATCCCCGGAGACATGACGCTGGACGACCTGCGGAACTACGACATCGTGAAGCGCGATGCGGTCTGCGTCGACTACCGCGATCGTGAGGTCTGCGGGATGGGCCCGCCGTCATCGGGCGGCCTGGCTGTCGGGCAGATCCTCGGGATCCTGGACAACTTCGACCTGAGTTCGTACGGCCCGACGTCGCTCGAGACCGTGCACCTCGTGACGCAGGCGAGTCGGCTCGCGTTCGCCGATCGCAACCAGTACGTCGGCGACTCCGACTTCGTCGACGTGCCCGTCGAGGGCATGCTCGACCCCGACTATCTCGCATCGCGCGCCGCGCTGATCGACCTCACCCAGGATCTGCCCGCCGAGCCGGGTCTCCCGCCGGGCGTCGGCGAGGACCTGGCTGCCGATCTCGTCGACACGAGCAACGGGACGAGCCACGTCTCGATCATCGATCGCTACGGCAACGCGCTGTCGATGACGACGACGATCGAGAGCTCGTTCGGCAACGGCGTCATGGTCGACGGCTTCCTCCTCAACAACCAGTTGACCGACTTCTCGTTCGCTCCCGTCGACGCTGACGGGCTGCCGATCGCGAACCGAGTCGAGCCGAACAAGCGGCCGCGCAGCTCGATGTCGCCGACGATCGTGTTCGACGCCGCCGGCGAGGTGGAGATCGTCACCGGCTCGCCCGGCGGGTCCCGGATCATCGGCTACACCGCACAGTCGATCGTCAACATGGTCGACTTCGATCTCGACCCACAAGAGGCGATCAACACCCCGCACTTCCTGAACCGGAACGGTTCGACGGACCTCGAGGCGCCGATTCCCGGCGTCACCGGGCCCGACGACGTCTCACAGCTCCAGGCCGACCTCGAAGCGCTCGGCCACACCGTCAACGTGCGAGGTCTGACGAGTGGGCTGTCGATCATCCAAGTGGTCGGTCGCGACCTCGTCGGTGGGGCCGACCTCCGTCGCGACGGCACGGTCGGGGGTTCTTGACGACCGGACCCGGCAGCGCAGCCAGGATGGGCTCCATGGCCTGACCGGTCACCTCGTCGCGTCGCGCCAGCTCGGTGCATCGCCGATCGTGGTCGCAGCGATGACCGCGTGCGTGCATGCCGCGGCGAACGTGTCGGCAGCGGCTGCTGCGAGCGCGAGGAGGGCCGGGACGCGAGCGACGTCCGGGATCGGCGCCGTGCCGGTCGCCAGGGAGAAGACCGTGTCGCCGTCGACCACGGCGTGAGCCGGGCGGATCGCCCGCGCGAGTCCGTCGTGGGCGACCGTGGCCAATCCGCCGGACTCCGCCTTGTGGAGTTCGGCATCGGTTGCGACGACCCCGATCGTGGTGTTCATCGGGCCAGCGCCGACATCGGCTCGGGCGGCTGCGAGGCGTCGACGTGCGGGCGCATCAGGTCGACGCCAGCCCCTGCCGGGACGGATCCAGGGAAGACCGGTCGCCGGATCGATGACCGAGCCGTGGGAGTTCACGACGGCCACCGCGCCGACGTGGAACTCGAGTGTCGGGGGCTTCGCCTGTCGTGCTTCGGGAAGTCTCGAAGGTGTGGCGGCATCGCCGATGGTCACCGACACCCGCGTCGAGGCGGTGCCGACGCCGCCCTGCAGCCCGCCCGAGCGCGCACCGGTTCCTGCGCCGACCGAACCCCACATGGTCCGAGATCGTCGCGAGAAGGCGGCCGCAGTTGCCCTCGCCCCGAAGGTCGCGTCCGGTCGGTTTCCTGCGTTGCCGCCGCGCCCGAGGTCGAAGATCACCGCGCTCGGTACGACCGGGACGACCACGTCGTCGCCGATCGGGAAGCCCAGGCTGCGCGATTCCAACTCGCCGACGACGCCCTCGGCGGCTGCCAGCCCGAATGCGCTCCCACCGCTGAGGCAGACGGCGTTGATGGTCGTGACGAGCCGTTCCGGGGCCAGCGCATCGGTTTCCCTGGTTCCTGGCGCGCCGCCGCGCACGTCGACGCCAGGTGTCGCACCGCCTTCGCAGACGACGACCGTCGTGCCGGTCTGCCAGCCGCGACCGATGCGCCGATGGTGACCGACGCCGAGTCCGGGGACGTCGCTGATCGAGCCGAACGGCGCGTCGTCGGTGGGGGCGATGGGTTGGAGCACGGCTTGATCATTGCCGATTGGCCGGGTGACGCTGTGTGAAAGCGGTCGGTTCGATGTCGCTAGCGTCGGTCGACGTGCTCGAGCGTCCATCGGTTCCCGAGACGCCGATCCGACGCGCGCTGACCGGCGTCAAGCGCGCCTCGGGTGAGGTCGTCCACCGTGCCCGGGAGCTGGCGATCGAACTCGGTGCGATCGGGCCCGACACACGGCGCGGCAAGCGGTTCGGGGCGATGGGCCCCGGCTCGGTGATCGTCTACCCGCCGAACACGCTGTTCAACGAGGCGTACATCCACATCGGCGCCGGGACGTTGTTCGGCCCGCAGATCACCCTGTCGGCGGGCATGGTGCCAGGGCAGGCGATGGTGACCGATCCGGTGATCAGGGTCGGGGACCGATGCCTGATCGGCAAGGGGAGTGGCATCGTCGGCCACCTCGAGATCGTCATCGGCGACGACGTCTGGACAGGCCATCACGTGTACATCACGGACCAGAACCACGGCTATGAAGATCGCGATCTGCCGATCTCGCAGCAGTTCATGCCGGAGCGCCCGGTCCGCATCGGTGACGGGTCGTGGCTGGGCCACGGCACGGTGGTCCTCCCGGGCGCGAACATCGGCCGTCATGTCGTCGTCGGGGCGAACAGTGTCGTGACCGGTGAGCTGCCCGACCACTGCGTCGCCGCGGGGGTACCCGCTCGAGTCATCAAACAGCTCTGACGCAACATCGCCGCCAGGCGGGAACGTGCTCGCCTGGCGAGAGTGTTTCGTCAATACCCTCACATGTCCACATCAGCCCAGCACGTGGTGCCGACGGTCGTGGCGTGGTTGCGCGGGAGGAGTCGTCGGGGTGGTGCTGTGGGTCAGCCGCGGAGTTCGAGGACACCGGCGCGGGGTGGCGCACAGCTCGGCATCTCGTTGTCACCGGCGAAGGTCTCCAGCTTCTCGGTGACCGGGATGGACGATCCCTCCGCGGTCGGCTCCGTGAACGGCTCGTCGATGCCGGCACGCAGCTCGTTCGCGTAGTCGAGGCGGCGGGCGAGCAGCGCCTCGTAGTCGGCGATCCAGAGCGGGACGATCTCGGCGCCTTTCGGATCCGACGGCGGAACGGCCATCACGTCGTCGAGCATCCCGTCGAGCAGCGCCGTGCCGCGATCGACGAGCGCGGCACGGCCGTCGAGTTCGGCCGTGCGTTCGAGGTCAAGCGCCCTGATCTGCTGCTTCACCGGGGCGCAGATCGCCTCGGCCCGTTCTGCCCACGCACGATCCTCGATCTTGTTCACCGCCTCCTTGGATGCGAAGAACAACGCCCAGGTCCAGAACGC
The DNA here is from genome assembly GCA_038529675.1 of Actinomycetota bacterium. Lineage (GTDB taxonomy): Bacteria > Actinomycetota > Acidimicrobiia > Acidimicrobiales > Ilumatobacteraceae > Ilumatobacter_A. The sequence continues at coordinate 842 of JBCBDK010000324.1, read as the reverse complement.
CGCGAACAGAGCGAAGCCGATCAGAAACAGCACCCGGCCCGGAGTCAGCAGCCGGTCTGCTCGCTCGAGCCCGTACACCGGCGCGCCGTCGGCAGCCGCCGGGTCGATGTCGCCAGGTGTCACCACAACCTCCGACGCTACGACCCCTGTGCGCTGCTAGACACGCGCAGATGGCCGGTGGTGACGCAAACGACAGCGCACCGAATCCGACCGATTCGACGACCGATCCGACGACTCCATTGGAGACGGCCGACGTACAGATCGGCTCGCGAGCGCGACTGCGGCGCAACTGGCGCCTGATTCGCAGCATGATCTCGCTGCACCCGAAGCTGTTCGCCACCTCGTTCGCAGGAGCCGCGGTGTTCGGCCTCGGGACCGTGGCGTCGAGCTTCGGTATCGGCTGGATGATCGACAACGTGATCGTCGAGCGGTTCGAGCGTGACGTCACCACCGCCACGTTCCTCGCGGGTGCGACGATCATCGTCGGCATCGGCTTGATCCGCGCGGTCGGTGTGGTGCTGCGCCGCGCCGCCGCCTCGGCCGGCATGTGGCGTGTCGCTCAGTCGTACACCGACCAGGTGACCGACCGCCTGATCACCCAGCCGCTCGCGTGGCACCGGCGTCGCGCCGACGGCGACCTCGTCGCTCGAGGCGGGGTCGACACCGAAACCGCCGTCTCGGTCATCGCCCCGATTCCGTTCGCGTCGAGCACGATCCTGATGGTGATCGTGTCGACGATCTGGCTGTTCCTGATCGACGTTCCGCTCGGCTTCGTCGCGATCGTCGTGTTCCCCCTGATCATCGCCATGAACGTCGTGTACGAGAAGTCGGTGTCGCTGCAC
>JBCBDK010000323.1:0-5267 GCA_038529675.1 Actinomycetota bacterium | reverse complement strand
TACCTCACCGACTTCCTCGTCAAGCACTTCGACCGAATGGTCTGGGCGGGGCTCGGACTCGATCGTCACCCCGAGCTGCTGACCTCGTACTTCGGCAACTACACACGCTGCGTGTACCTCGCCCAGACCGACTCGCCAGCGCTGCTCGCAGACGCCCATCGCGCCGCCGAGCGGCTCGGACTCGACCTCCACGTCGAGCCAGCCGGCTACGGCGAGCTGCGCGAGACCCTCGTCGCGATCGGGAGTGCCACGACGTGAGCGGCGTGAACGACCCGGATGACGCGGCCGTGACCGATGTCGGCGACACCGCGACGGGCGACGCACTCGACCAGGGCGAACTCCGCGAACGACGGACGACGGAGCGCTCCGGGCGGGGTGGCCGGCGCCGCGGCGGCGCGCAGCTGTCGATCATCTCCTGGCGCGGCATCCCGGCGCAGCTCACGGCGCGCACCGTGGATGGGGAGCAGCACAAGGTGCTCCTGCACGCCCGATTCCAGCACGCGATCGACCGCGCCGCCGCCGTCGCCGGGCTGACCTCGACCCACGACTACGTCCAGGAGTGGGTCAGCACGCCGGAGCCGCTCCCCGACGTCGACATCCAGGCACATCTCGACCAGCGATGCGCCGAGGTCGAAGGGGCGTTCCCGCGCGACCGACTCGAGGGGTTCGTCGCCAACGGCGGCCTCGACCCCGACCTCGGCGTCGACGGCCGGGCGTCATCCTGACGCGACCGCGCCATCATCTTCACGATCCCCACGACCATCGGAGAACAACGTGACCGACACCATCATCAGCTCGGCGACCAAGGAGGTCGTCATCGGGTTCGACCGTCCCTTCGTCATGATCGGCGAACGGATCAACCCGACCGGCCGCAAGCTGCTCGCCGCCGAGATGAAGGAGGGGAACTTCGATCGGGTCAGTGCCGACGCGATCGCCCAGGTTGCTGCAGGTGCACACATGCTCGACGTCAACGCCGGCATCCCGCTCGCCGACGAGCCTGCGCTCCTCGCCCAGGCGATCGAGCTCGTTCAGTCGGTCACCGACGTCCCGCTGTCGATCGATTCGTCGATCATCGAGGCGCTCGAGGCCGGCTGCGCCGTCTATCAGGGCAAGCCGCTCATCAACTCGGTCACCGGCGAGGACGAGGTCCTCGAGCGTGTGCTCCCGCTCGTCAAGAAGTACTCCGCCGCCGTCGTGGCCATCTCGAACGACGAGACCGGCATCAGCGAAGATCCCGACGTCCGCTTCGAGGTCGCGAAGAAGATCGTCGAGCGCGCCGCCGACCACGGCATCCACCACTCCGACGTCGTCGTCGACCCGCTCGTGATGCCGATCGGGGCGATGGGCCAGGCCGGCCAGCAGGTGTTCAAGCTGTTGCGCCGACTCCAGGGCGAGCTGAAGGTCAACACCACCTGCGGTGCGTCGAACGTGTCGTTCGGGCTCCCGAACCGTCACGCGGTCACCGGGACCTTCCTCGCCATGGCGATCTCCAACGGGATGACGTCCGCGATCATGAGCCCGCTGCACGATGAGGTGAAGAGCGCGGTCGCCGCCGCCGACGTGCTCGCCGGCCACGATGCTGACTGCGGCGCATGGATCGCCGCCAACCGCGAGGGCGGCGGCGACGCCGGCGCCCGGGCTGGCGGGGCTCGCCGGCGCGGCGGTCGCCGGGCGCGAGTGGAAGGGACGTCGTGAACGACCTCGCCACCCCCTACACCTGCGCGATCGAACCGACCGAGCGAGTCGGATCGAGCGACTGTCGGAGGGGTGGCGGGAGCGCATCTGGTCGATGTGAGCGGAATCGATTCGAGCGGAGTCGACGTGGGTGAGCACCGTGTGGTGTTCGCACCCGCCGGCGTCGCGATCACGGTCGAGGCCGGGACCACGGTGCTCGACGCCGCTCGACGGGCCGGGGTCGATCTCGACTCGACGTGTGGTGGTCGAGGCCTGTGCGGGCGCTGCCAGATCGTCCCGACGTCGGGGTCGTTCTCGAAGTGGAACGTCGAGTCGACCGAGGCGTCGCTGACCGCCTGGGCGTCGACCGAAGACGAGTATCGGGGAAGACGCCCGATCCTCGACGGACAACGACTCGGCTGCGCCGCGCAGGTCTGCGGCGACGTGGTGGTCGAGGTGCCCGGCGCCAGCCAGGTCCATCAGCCGGTCGTGACGAAGTCGGTCGGGCGGGCCGCGCTCGACGGTGTCGAGATCGACCCGCTGGTCCGGCTCCACTTCGTCGAGCTGCCGCCGGCCGAACTCGGCGCCGAGACCGGCGGACTGCGCGAGCAGATCGTCGACGCGCTGACCGCCGACTTCGACGTGACGCCGACCGAGATCTCCGCAGTGGTCCTCCCCCGACTCGCGGCAGCCGCCAAGGCCGGCGGCAACGCCGTCACCGTGGCCGTCCGACGCGGCCGCACGATCTGCGGTGTGTTCCCCGGCTACGTCGACCGCGCGCTCGGGGTTGCCGTCGACGTCGGATCGACGACGATCGCAGGCCATCTCGTCGACCTCGCCGACGGTGAGGTCCTCGCGACCAGTGGACGGATGAATCCGCAGATCCGATTCGGCGACGACCTGATGTCGCGCGTCTCGTACGTGATGATGAACCCCGGCGGCGACCTCGAGCTGACGACGGCCATCCGAACCGGACTCGACGAGTTGCTCGGCGACCTGCTCGAACAGACCGGCACCGCCAGGGACGAACTGCTCGACATCGTGCTCGTCGGCAACCCGATCATGCACCACGTCGCACTCGGCATCGACCCGACGCCGCTCGGACAGGCGCCCTTCCTGCTCGCCACCGACGGACCGGTGACGCTGTCGGCATCCGACCTCGACCTCGATGCGTCGTTCGCCGAGGTGCACCTGCTCCCGTGCATCGCCGGCCACGTCGGCGCCGACACCGCCGGTGCGATCCTCGCCGAGGGGCCACACCGATCCGACGATCTCCAACTGCTCGTCGACGTCGGGACCAACGCAGAGATCGTCTTCGGCAACTCGCAGCGCCTCCTCGCCGCGTCGAGCCCGACCGGTCCCGCGTTCGAGGGCGCACAGATTTCCGCGGGCATGCGCGCCACCGCCGGTGCGATCGAACGTGTCCGCATCGACCGCACGACGTTGGAGGCGCGGGTGAAGGTGATCGGTGCCGATGCATGGTCGGACGACCCGCTGTTCACGATGCAGACCATGCAGCTCGACGTCGCCGGCGTGTGCGGTTCCGGGATCATCGAGGCGATCGGTGAGCTGTATCTCGCCGGCGTGATCGACACCGACGGCACGATCCGGGGAGAGCTCGCCGCAGCGAACGGCGGCCCGAGCAATCGGGTGTACGCCGACGGCCGCACCTATTCGTATCGGCTGTTCGGCGACGACGAGGACCCCGCCGGCAACGTCAACGTCACCCAGGACGACGTCCGGGCGATCCAACTCGCGAAGGCTGCGCTTCGGGCCGGCATCGACCTCCTCGTGGAGCACGCGGACGTCGGCGGCGCCGAGCAGATCAGGTCGATCCGACTGGCCGGCGCGTTCGGTGCGCACATCGACCCGCTGTACGCGAAGGTGCTCGGCCTCGTCCCCGACACGCCGGTCGACCGTGTCGCGAGCGTCGGCAACGCGGCGGGTGTCGGCGCGATCCGCGCCCTGCTGTCGGCGAGCGAGCGACGCGAGATCGCCGCGGTCGCCGACGCCGTCGAGAAGATCGAGACGGCGACCGAACCGCGGTTCCAGGAACTCTTCGTCGATGCGATGGGCTTCCCGCACACGACCGCACCGACACCGAATCTGTCGGCCGAGACGACGTTGCCGCCCCGCGCCGAGCGACCCGCGGCCGACGATCGCCCCCGCCGACGCGGCGGACGCCGCGCCCGACACTGAACGGTCACACGTTCGGCACGCAGCCGGTCACCGCGTTCGGCACGCAGCCGGTCACCGCGTTCGGCACGCAGCCGGTCACCTCGTTCGGCACGCAGCCGGTCACCTCGTTCGGCACGCAGCCGGTCACCTCGTTCACGGCCGCGCGCGAGATTCTCATCGACACGGCTGGAGCCGTTCTGTATGATGGAACTGTTCCGCATGATGGAACCCAGGGAAGCGGGTACGCCGCGCCGAGGAGCACATCCGGGGGGCACATGACCATCGACACGCCAGCACCCGCACGACGTGGGCGACGGTCGGGGGGACGAGCAGGGAAGGCCATCGCTCGGTCGGCGAGACCATCTCCGGCGACCCCGTATCTGGTGCGGGGACTCCGGCCGGTCGAGATCCTGAGCGACGAGCAGCTCCGTCGGATCGAGGACAACGCCGACACGATCCTCGAGCAGGTCGGCATCGAGTTCCGGAACTACCCGCGAGCGCACGAACTGTTCGTCGCCGCCGGGGCGACATCCGAGGGCGAGCGACTCCGCTTCCCGCGCGGGCTCCTGCGGTCGATCATCCGCGATCACGCACCTGCCGAGTACGTCCAGCACGCTCGCAACCCGGAACGCAGCGTACGGATCGGCGGGGACGCCACCGTGTTCGCCCCGAACTACGGTTCGCCGTTCGTCTACGACCAGGAGCGCGGCCGCCGCTACGCGACCATCGAGGACTTCCAGAACTTCGTCAAGCTGACCTACGCGAACCCGCACCTCCACCACTCGGGTGGCACGGTGTGCGAGCCGGTCGACGTGCCGGTCAACAAGCGCCACCTCGACATGGTGTACGCCCACCTGCGCTACAGCGACAAGCCGTTCATGGGGTCCGTCACCGCCGGCAGCCGCGCCGCAGACTCGATCGAGCTCGCCCGGATCGCGTTCGGCGGCGATCTGCGCGACGAACATGGCGTCGAACGGACCGTGATGACGTCGTTGATCAACGCGTCGTCACCACTCGTGTGGGACGACACGATGCTCGACGCGGCCGAGACCTATGCGGCGGCCAACCAGGCGTGTGTCATCTCACCGTTCATCCTCGCCGGGGCCATGGCGCCGACCACCGGCGCCGCGGTCGCTGCGCAGACACTTGCCGAGGCGATGGCTGGCATCGCGTTCTGTCAGCTCGTCCGGCCGGGCGCGCCGGTCGTGTTCGGATCGTTCGCCTCGTCGATGTCGATGGCCACCGGCGCACCGACCTTTGGCACGCCCGAACCGGCGCTGGTGCTCTACACCGTTGCAGCGCTGGCCCGCCGGCTGGGTGTCCCGTTCCGATCCGGTGGGTCGTTGACCGCGTCGAAGATCCCCGATGCCCAGGCCGCGTACGAGTCGGCGGCGACACTGATGCCGACCGTCATG
>JBCBDK010000322.1:0-5272 GCA_038529675.1 Actinomycetota bacterium | reverse complement strand
CTGGGCCAGTGGGTTCGAGGCGTCGACGAGGTGATCGACGTGGTCACCGGACACGAGGCCTGCCCCCGTCACGTCGCAACGCGTGTCGCCGAGCACTTCGTCGCCGACGCCGACCTCGACGCGGAACTCGTGACCCGACTCGCCGATCGGTTCCGCGACGCCGATCTCCGGATCGGCCCGATGCTGGACGAACTCCTGCACGACGATGCCGTCCTCCACCCGACGGCGCAGCGGTCGCGATCCGGTCTGGAGTGGTACCTGGCGCTGGTGCGGTTGGTCGGCGCCGACCGCTCGGATGATTGGGACGTGTGGCCGCTCGATCAACTCGGCCAGATGCCGATGGTGCCGCCGAACGTCGCCGGTTGGCCCGGCGAGTCGAGGTGGACATCGGCCGGAGCGATCCTGACCAAAGGACAGATGGCGCTCAACGGCAGCTGGGACGCGGACACGCTGTCGGACACCGATCCGGTCGGCGACGTGCTCCGACGAGCCGTGCTCTACGAGGTCGACCCGGTCACGAGGCGAGCGCTCGACCGCTTGGCCCGGGAGGTCGAAGGTCGCCGCGACCGATCCACGGTCCTCCACGCCGCCGTCGCGATGTCGCCCGAGTTCTCCTTGACCTGACCCGCCGCCACCTGCGACCACACACGGCCACCACCACACGAGGACGACACGACCGACCATGACCTCACGACTCACACGCCGCGAGCTCGTCGCCTGGCTCGCCGCCGGCAGTGGCGCCATCGCGACCGGTTCGCTCATCGCTGCCGGCGGAGATCGATCCAGCACCGGCTCGCCGCGAAGCACAGCGCCCCCGTCTGAACCTGCCGTCCCGAGCGATACGTCGGCGCCGTCGCTCCCGACGACCGCCGCCGACGGCCGCATCGCCGAAGCGTCGACCGAATCGGTCCCCGGCGATCGGCTGCTCGTCGTGGTCGAGCTTCCCGGTGGCAACGACGGCCTCTCGACCGTCGTTCCGTACGCGAGCGGCCGCTACCACGATGTCCGCGAGGCGACGCTGATTCCGGAGGACGAGGTGCTGACGCTCGACGACGAGATCGGACTCCACCCCGAGCTCGTCGGACTCCACCGCGACGGCGTGGCCGTCGTCGAGGGGGTCGGGTCGACCCGGCCCGACGGCTCCCACTTCGAGATGCAGCAACGATGGTGGGCGGGATCGTCCGTCGCCACCGACGGCGCCACGGGCTGGATCGGTCGACTCGGCGACGCACTCGCCACCCCCGACGCACCGACGACGGTGCTGTCCGTCGGCTCTGGCGCTCATCCGATCATCCGCTCGCGCACCAACTCCGGTTTGTCGATGCCCGACGCCGACGCAGTCTGGGCCGTGGCCGGTGCGGAACCGGATGACGAGCTGCGCGCCGCCTACCAGCGGGCGCTCCGGTCGTTCACCGACCTCGAGTCGCCACTCCGCACGGCGATGACCGACGGCTTCTCCTTCGCCGACCAGCTCGTCGATCTCTCGCTCGACGAGGACGACGCCGATGGCCTGGGCTACGAGGGGTGGGGGCTCGGTCGATCGCTCCAGTTCGCCGCGTCGGTGTTCACCGCCGACGTCGGGATCCGCGTCGTCCACGCCCGGACCGAGGGCGACTACGACACCCACGACGGGCATGCGTGGAAGCATCCGGGTCTGATGCGCGAGCTCGACGCCAACCTTGCGGCGTTCCGCCAGGACATCGCCCGGCGCGGTCTCGCCGACCGGGTCGTGATCATGACGACCAGCGAGTTCGGCCGCACCTTCCGCGAGAACGGATCCGGCGGCCTCGACCACGGCACGTCATCCACGATGCTCATCACGGGGCCGGGGATGGCGGGCCGCCACGGGGAGGCGCCGTCGTACACCGACCTGGACGACAACGACGACCTCCGCGCCACGGTGCCCGTGGAGTCCTACCTCGGCGGTGTGGTCCAGGGCTGGCTCGGCGTTCCCGCCGACGAGGTCGTCGGCAGCGACCACGAACCGCTCGATCTCGTCTGAATCCCTACGTGTGTCAGACACCGTCCCCACGTGTGTCTGACACACGTGGGGACACGTGGGGACGTGTGGGTCGCGGTCGAGCGGGTCTACTCGACGAACCAGTCGTAGGGGCCCTCGTCGGCGCCGAGGTACGGCTCGGGCGCCGCTCCCTTGGCCGCCTCGATGAACCGCATCACCTTGACCGGATCCTTCTTGCCGGGCTCGCGCTCGACACCGGTGGCGACGTCGACGCCCCACGGCTCGACTTCGGCGATGGCAGCAGCGACGTTGTCCGGCGTGAGGCCCCCGGCGAGGATCAGCTTCAGCGAGTCCGGCGCATCACCGACGAGCCCCCAGTCGAACACCTTGCCGGAGCCACCGCCGGGCGTGTCGACCATGATCATGTCGGTGCCGTACTCGTCGGCACGGGCCAGGCGATCGTCGCCGGCATCGAACACCTTGATCACCCACCGGAAGTGGACGGCGACCTCGCGGGTGTGCTCCGGGGTCTCCCGACCGTGCAACTGGACCGCCTTCACGCCCGCCTTGTGTGCGAGCTCGACGACGCGTTCGGGCAGTTCGTTCTTGAAGACCCCGACCGTCAGCACCTCGGGCGGCAAGCGACGCGTGATGTCGTAGACCCGCTGTGGAGCGATCTGCCGCTGCGACGGCGCCATGATGAACCCGATCGCATCGGCGCCCATGGCGACCGCGAGCAGGGCGTCGTCCTCGTTGGTGACCCCACAGATCTTCACGAACATGCCGACCGCACGGTACTCGGGTCGAGCGGGCCGGCTCGTGGATCTTCGGGGCTCGCCCCGGTTGTCTAGCGTGTCCCCCGATGGGACGGCTGGATGAGATCGACCTGACACAGCGACTCGGGCGCGAGGAGTACGAAGAACGCCTGCTCGCTGCCCAGCAACGGTTCCTCGACCTCCGTCTTCAGCTCGGCGGTCAGACCACCGGCGGCGACCTCGGCCCGGGCCTCCTCATCGTCGTCGAGGGGGTCGACGCCGGCGGCAAGGGCGGCGCGATCAAGCGCCTCGTCGCTCCGCTCGATCCACGCCACTTCGACGTCTACGCCTATGCGAAGCCGACCGAACGTGAACTGCGCCACCACTTCCTCTGGCGCTTCTGGACCAACGTGCCCGGCCGCGGCGGGATGTGTGTGTTCGACCGCAGCTGGTACGGCCGCGTGCTGGTCGAGCGGGTGGAGGGCTTCGCGTCCGAGGCCGAGTGGCAGCGCGGCTACGACTCGATCGTTCGGTTCGAGCGGTCGATGGTGATCGAAGGTGTGATCGTCGTGAAGTTCTGGTTCCAGGTCAGCCAGAAGGAGCAGCTCGAACGCTTCGAGAGTCGCCTCGAGGACCCGCTGCGTCGTTGGAAGATGACCGACGAGGACTGGCGCAACCGCGACAAATGGCCGAAGTACGCGGACGCCATCGAGGAGATGTTCGAGCGCACGGACCACGAACTCGCCCCGTGGAACCTGATCGCCGGCGAACAGAAGAAGTTCGCCCGCGTCCAGATGCTCGAGACGGTGAACGAGCGCGTCGCCGAGGGGATCGATCGGTTCGAGCGAGGCGATCTGGGGTCGGGCGCATGAAGCACTTCGCCGGCAAGGTCGTCGCCGTCACCGGTGCGGCGTCGGGGATCGGACGTGCGCTGGCGGTCGGTGCCGTCGGGCGCGGCGCACACGTCGCTCTCGCTGACGTCGACACCGACGGCCTCGCCGAAACCGCTGCGCTCGCGGAAGGACGAGGCTCGAAGGTGAGCACGCGCCGCGTCGACGTAGCCGACCGCGATGAACTCGTCGGGTGGGCCGACGAGGTGGCTGCCGAACACGGCGCGGTCAACGTCATCATCAACAACGCAGGGGTGGCGCTCGCCGCATCCGCCGCCGACCAGTCGCCCGACGACTTCGACTGGCTGATGAAGATCAACTTCTGGGGCGTCGTCAACGGCACCCAGGCCTTCCTCCCCCACCTCCGCCGGACCGGCGACGGTCACGTCGTCAACATCTCCAGCGTGTTCGGTCTCTTCAGCGTGCCGACGCAGTCGGCCTACAACGCGTCGAAGTTCGGCGTGCGCGGCTACACCGATGCGCTGCGGATGGAGCTCGAGATCGAACGCGCCGGCGTGTCGGCGACGACCATTCACCCCGGCGGCATCAAGACCTCGATCGCCCGCAACGCCCGGGTCGATCCGAGTGCGAGCGTCGTCGGCGGGTCGCCCGACGAGTTCGGCGCCGACTTCGATCAGCTCGCCCGCACCACACCGGAGAAGGCCGCTCGCCAGATCCTGAACGCGGTCGAACGCAACCGTCGACGCGCGCTCATCGGGCCCGACGCGAAGGTGTTCGACCTGGTGTCTCGGCTGCCCGCAGGTGTCTACCAGCGAGCGCTGATCTGGGAAGCCCGGCGTCGTCGCCGATGAGGTGGCAGGCCGCGGCGGGCGGCATCGGAGTTCGTCGAGGTGCCGTCAGGCGCCGATGAGGTCGCCGATCGACGCGGCCGGATCAGCACTCGTCACGAGCGTCTCGCCGACGAGCACGGCGTCGTAGCCGGCGTCGGCGAGCATCCGGGCGTCGTCGCCACCACGCACACCCGACTCGGCGACCTTCACTGCGTCGTCGGGGATCACACCGGCCATCCGGACCGCACGTTCGTGGTCGACCTGGAACGTGACGAGATCGCGCTGATTCACCCCGACGAGGGTTGCCTCAGCGGCGAGCGCGTGTTCGAGCTCTCGTTCGTCGTGGATCTCGACGAGTACGTCGAGCCCGAGTTCGACGGCGAGCCGGTGGAAGTCTGCGAGCTCGGCCGGTTCGAGCGCCGCGGCGATCAGGAGCACGCCGTCGGCGCCCATCAGTCGGGCGTCGACGACGTCGAGCGGCGACACCGTGAAGTCCTTGCGGATCACCGGGAGCGCACATGCCGCCTGCGCCGCCTGCAGGTCGGCGACCGACCCGCCGAAGTGATCGACGTCGGTGAGCACGGACAAGCACGTGGCGCCACCCGCCTCGTAGGTCCGTGCCAGTTCGGCCGGATCGAGGTCGACCGCGAGATCGCCTTTCGACGGTGACCGCCGCTTCACTTCGGCGATCACGGCGAGCCCGGACGATGCGGCGAGCGAGGAGCGGAAGCCGCGGGTCGCCGGCATCGAACGCGCCTCGTCGAGCAGCGGTTCGATCGCCCGACGATCGGCGGCCGCCGCCGCACGGTGATGATCGAGGATCGCGTCGAACTGGCACGGACCTACGAGGCGGGTGGCGCCACGTGCTTGTCCGTG
>JBCBDK010000321.1:0-5298 GCA_038529675.1 Actinomycetota bacterium | reverse complement strand
CGGCGCATAGTCGGCGAAGTATCGCTCGAACAGGTCGCGCGGGAAGCGATCGATGCCGGCTGGCACCGGGGTATGGGTCGTGAACACACCACCGGCGCGCACGGCCTCGAGCGCCTCGCGGAACTCCATGCCCCGAGCGACCCACTCGCGGACCCGCTCGAGGCCGAGGAAGCCAGCGTGCCCCTCGTTCATGTGGAACACGTGAGGGTCGATACCGAGGGCTCGCAGCGCTCGAACGCCGCCGATGCCGAGCACGATCTCCTGACGCAGCCGGTGCTGCTCGTCACCGCCGTACAGGCGGTCGGTCACGGCGCGGATCGCCGGTGGGTTCTCCGGCAGGTTCGCGTCGAGGAGGTAGAGCGGCACGCGTCCGACGTCGACGCGCCACACCTTCAGCCGCGCGGTTTCACCGGCCAGATCGACGGTGACGATGACGCCGGTGTCGGTGATCCCGAGCGACGTCGGGTCGACGCGTTCGTTTCGTTCGCCCTGCCATCCCGATCCGTCGAGGAATTGGTGGAAGTAGCCCTCGGTGTACCAGAGGCCCACGCCGAGCAGCGGAATCCCGAGGTCGGACGATGCCTTGAGGTGGTCGCCCGCGAGGATGCCGAGACCGCCCGAGTACTGCGCCAGGACCTCGGTGATACCGAACTCGGGCGAGAAGTAGGCGACGCCGCCGCGTGAGCCGTCGGTGTCGTCGTCGGATCGATCGAGCTCGTGTTCGCCCCGGTCGGCGTACCAGCCGTGATCGCCGAGCGCCTCGTCCAGGTGGGCCCTGGCATCGGCGACGAGCCAGACGACCTCGTCGTCGGCCGCGAGCTCGTTCCACCGCTCAGGCGTGACGGTCCGAATCAGGTCGTACGGATGTTGCGCCCGATCGCGCCAGCGGTCACCCTCGCGGCGGTCGTCGACGCGATCGAAGACCGCCGCGATCCGTTCGTCCCACGCCCAACGCAGGTTGACCGCCAGGTCTCGGAGATCGTGGAGCCGGTCGGGCAGCTCGCTGATGACGGTGAAACGGTACGTCGGCTGCACCGGGGGCAAGCTATCGACGCGATGGTCCGTCCGCGATCGGGGCCGCTGCGGTTCGGTCGCGAGCGCGAGCGTCAGTCACGCAGGCGGTTCGCCCGGCGGTAGGACCCGACCGTCGTCTCGGCGATCGAACTCCAGGCGTACTCGTGCTCGACGAGGTGCCGCGCGTTCGCCGTCAACTCGTCGCGCAGGTGCGGGTCGGTGAGGACCAACTCGACACAGTGCGCGAGGTCGTCGGGGTTGCCCGGTTCGAACGTCAACGCCGCCCGCGTGCCACTCACCAGTTCGGCGAGACCGCCGGTGCGAGCGACGATCAGCGGCGCACCGGCAGCGAGCGCCTCGAGGGCCACGATGCCGAACGGCTCGTACAGCGAAGGGATGACGACGCACCCGGCTCGACGGGCCAGACGCCGCAGGTCGTCGTCGCGAAGGAAGCCGGGCAGCTCGACGATGTCGCTGACGCCCTCGACGTCGATCTGCGTCTGCAACTCGGGGAGGTACGACCCGCGGCCGGCGATCTGGCAGCGCACCTCGGGGATACGCTGGCGCACGCTCGCCATCGCCCGCGCCAGGATCTGAAACCCCTTCTCGTACTGGACCCGACCCCAACTGACCACGAGCGGGTCGATGTCGGGTCGGTCGATCGCCCCACCGGCGGGGTGGTCGGCGCCCGACCATGCGTCCGGGTCGATGCCGTTCGGGATTCGATCGATCTGTTCGGGCGACAGTTCGAAACCTTCGACGAGCTGTTCGACGACGAACCGGGTCGGGCTGATCAGTCGGTCGGCCCGGAACGCGAGCCACCACTCGATCGCGGCGATGTCGCTGGGCTCGCCCTGGGGCAGGTTGCCGCCGTGCCGGACGCGTTCGGTGCCGTGCATCGTGAGGACGAACGGCACGTCGTACTTGCTCGCCAGCGTGTCGCCCGCCCACCCGACGGTCCAGTCGTGCCCGTGAACCACGTCGGGGAACCAGGCGTCGAGTTCCTCCTCGACCCGATCGGCGAGCTTGACGATCGCGTGGTTGGCTGATGCGACCCGCGCGATGTGGCGTTCGGCGGGGATCCACGGGAGGTCGGCGTCGGCCCGGAAGACCTTGACGTCGCCGATGCGCTCCGCTTCGAGATCCGCGCGCGGATGCGCGACCGTCAGCACGATCACCTCGTGACCGGCATCGACGAGGGCGTGCGCGAGCCCCGTGACATGCGCAGCGGTTCCTCCAATGGCCTGGGGCGGATAGTCCCAGGACAGCATCATCACGCGCATCGCTGCGACGCTAGTGCTCGCAAGCATCGGCACCGGGGAGTTCGGGGTACCGTGACGCCGTGTCCGCGCTCGCCCCGATCGGTGACCTCGACCTGCATCTCTTCGCCGAGGGCACGCACCGACGGCTGTGGGAGCTGCTCGGCCCGCAGTTCGCCGGGGATCGCCCCGAGGTCGGGGTGCGCTTCACCGTCTGGGCGCCGAACGCGTCGGCGGTCGGAGTGGTCGGGGACTGGAACGCGTGGTCCCCCCAGCCGCTGGAGCGCGTCGGCGACCGCGATGGCAACACGACCGGGCTGTGGTCCACCGTGGCCGCCGACGCGAGGCCGGGGCACTGCTACAAGTACGAGGTCGTCACCGAGCAGGGCCGAACCATTCGCAAGGCCGACCCCTACGCCCGCCGGACCGAGCCACCGCCGAGCGATGCGAGCGTCGTGCCGGCACCGTCGACACACGTCTGGTCCGACCACGAGTGGCTCGGCCGGCGGCATCTGGTGATGTCGGGTGAGGCGCCGCTGCGTGCCTACGAGGTCCACCTCGGTTCGTGGCGGCGCGGCGTCGAGGACTGGGACGCGCTTGCCGCCGAGCTCGCCGAGCACGTGACGCGCCTCGGGTTCACGCACGTCGAACTGTTGCCGATCGCCGAGCATCCGTTCGGCGGATCGTGGGGCTATCAGGTCTCGGGCTACTACGCACCGACCGCCCGCTTCGGAGAGCCCGACGGCTTCCGACGCTTCGTCGACACACTCCACGGGCACGGCGTCGGCGTGATTGTCGACTGGGTGCCGGCGCACTTCCCGAAGGACGAATGGAGCCTGGGGCGCTTCGACGGCACTGCGCTGTTCGAGCACCCCGACCCCCGACGCGGCGAGCATCCCGATTGGGGGACCTACGTCTTCGACTACGGCCGCAACGAGGTCCGCAACTTCCTCGTCGCGAACGCGCTCTACTGGCTCGACGAGTTCCACGTCGACGGTCTGCGCGTCGACGCCGTCGCGTCGATGCTGTACCTCGACTACTCCCGCGACGACGGCGGGTGGGCGCCGAACGAGCATGGCGGCAACGAACACCTCGAAGCGATCCGGTTCCTCAAGGAGGCCAACGCGGTCGTCGGCGAAGAGTTCCCCGACGTCCTGATGATCGCCGAGGAGTCGACCGCCTGGCCGAACGTCACCGCTCCCGTCGCCAGCGGCGGGCTCGGCTTCAGCCACAAGTGGAACATGGGGTGGATGCACGACACCCTCGGCTACCTCGAGCGGGACCCGGTGCATCGCACCCACCACCACGAGGAACTCACGTTCTCCCAGCTGTACGCGTACAGCGAGCGGTTCGTGCTGCCGCTGAGCCACGACGAGGTCGTCCACGGCAAGGGCAGCCTGCTGAACAAGATGGGTGGCGACGACTGGCAGCGATTCGCAGCGCTCCGGGCGCTGTTCGCCTGGCAGTGGTCGACGCCGGGCTCCCCGCTGGTCTTCATGGGCTCCGAGCTCGCTCCGTGGCAGGAGTGGAACGACGCCTCCGGCCTGCCATGGCACCTCCTGGAACACCCACCTCACCGCGGCGTCCACGACCTGCTCGCTCATCTGAACCGGGAACACGATCGCCTCGCCGCGCTGTGGCGCCGCGACGACGAGCCGGGCGGATTCCAGTGGCTCGACCCCGACGACCGTGAACACAGTGTCTATGCCTTCCTGCGGTGGGGCGAGCACGGCGCGTCGGCCGTCGCCTGCATCGCCAACTTCACGCCCGTGCCGCGCCCTGGCTACCGGGTGGGACTGCCGTGGGTCGGTGATTGGGACGTCGTGGTCGACACCGATGCGCCCCGCTGGTGGGGAAGCGGCAATCGTGGTGGCCACGGCGATCAAGGCGACGTCGACCCGGGGCGGCCGATCGTCGCGACGGACGACGAACCGTGGCAGTCGCAGCCGGCGTCGGCGTTGACGGACATCGGGCCGATGTCGATGCTGTGGCTGGCGAGCGATCGACCGCAGCTCGCGGGCGTCGACGACGGCGCTGCCGGCATGGGTGCAGCGGACGCCCCGGCGTCCCTCGTCGATGGGTGATCTCGATGCGTGGGTCGTGGTCGCGCTCGTTGCGGCCGCATTCCTGGCCGGGCTGATCGACTCGATCGCCGGGGGCGGCGGCCTCATCACACTGCCGGCGCTCCTCCTCGCCGGTGTCGCCCCGATCGACGCGCTCGGCACCAACAAGGTGCAGTCGGTGTTCGGGTCGGGGTCGGCGACGATCGCCTACGGGCGTGCGGGCCAAGTGGATCTGCGGGCAATGGCGCCGCTCGCGGTCGTGTCCGCCGGCGGATCGGCGCTCGGTGCGGCGACTGCGAACGTGATACCCGAGGGCACGCTGAGCGTGCTGATCCCGATCGCGCTCGTCACGGTCGCCGTCTACTTTCTGGTCCGACCGGACCCGGGCGAACTCCAGCGGCCCCGCCGGATCACGCCGTTGATGTTCGCGTGCACCTTGGTGCCGCTGGTCGGCTTCTACGACGGCGTGTTCGGTCCGGGCACGGGATCGTTCTTCATGATCGCCTACGTCGCACTCGCCGGATATGGCCTGCTCCGCGCGACCGGGCACACGAAGGTCCTGAACTTCGCATCGAACGCCGGGGCGCTCATCGTGTTCAGCGTGACGGGAACGATGCTGTGGGGCGTCGGGTTGTTGATGGGCGCCGCCCAGGTCGCCGGCGCCACGACCGGATCACACCTCGCGCTTCGCCACGGCGGGCGGCTGATCCGGCCACTGCTCGTCGTCACCTGCCTTGCGATGGCACTCCGACTGCTCGTCGACTGATCTTCCTCGTCGGGGGGACCCCTCCTCGGAGCCCTTCGGGCGTGCCGTTCCGGGGCCACGGAGGCCCTCCGCGGGCGCACCCGCCTCGCGGGACTGGCGGAGTTGGGTTTTCTCCCTGAGCAGGAATCCAACTCGGCGCGTTCTTCCTCGTCGGGGGGACCCCTCCTCGGAGCCCTTCGGGCGTGCCGTTCCGGGG
>JBCBDK010000320.1:0-5299 GCA_038529675.1 Actinomycetota bacterium | reverse complement strand
TGACGCACCGACCCGAGTTGGATTCTTGCTCGGGGACGGAATCCAACTCCTCGACTGCGGGCCGGGCGGGCGGGATCAGTTCGTCAGCTCGCGGACCCGCGCCAGGAGGACGTCGATCGCCGGGCGATTGAGCCCGCCTTCGGGGATGATCACGTCGGCGTGCCGCTTCGACGGTTCGATGAACCGGTCGTGGGCGGGCTTGACCGTGGTCAGATACTGCTCGATCACGCTCTCGACCGTTCGGCCGCGCTCGGCGACGTCACGGCTGAGGCGGCGGATGATGCGCAGGTCCGCGTCGGTGTCGACGTAGATCTTCAGATCGAACCGCTCCCGGAGCTGACGGTCCCACAGGACGAGGATCCCGTCGACGACGACGATCCGCTTCGGCTCGACCTCGCGCACCTCACCCGACCGGTTGTGCATGGCGTAGTCGTAGATCGGTACCGGCACCGAAGCTCCTGCCGCCAACGCAGCGAGATGGTCGTTGAGCAACGACCAGTCGAACGCGTCGGGATGGTCGTAGTTCGCCTGCTTTCGATCCTCGAGCGCCTGATCGCTGCGGTCGAGGTAGTACGAATCCAGCTCGATTCGTGAGAGGTGGGACTCGCCGGTGAGCTCGACCAATCGCTCGGAGATGGTCGTCTTGCCCGAGCTCGAACCGCCCGCCACGCCGATCAGGAAGGGCCGCGTCACGGCGGGTCACCCTAGCCTGCGGCCGCCGCACGCTGGCCGGTCCGCGATCCCTGTCGTCTCGGCCCCCGAACGGCGCCTCGTCGGGATCGGTCGAGTTGGCCCCGGCCGCCCGATTTCCTCGGAGGAATCGAGTTCGATGCTTGTAATTCGCGCCGGGTTCTTGCCAACCTGTGCAGGTGCTCAGCGAACGCCACGCCGCAATGCTCGATTTCGAACGGTCGTGGTGGGAGTTCGACGATCCGCGTGACCAGGTCATCCGCGCGCGCTTCCAGTGCTCGCCGGACGAATATCATGCGGAACTGACCACCGTGCTCGACGACCCCGCCGCGCTGGAACACGACCCGCTGGTCGTGCGTCGGCTCAAGCGGCTCCGTCTCCGGGCCCGGCGGATCCGTCAGGGCGGCGCCGAGGAGGCGTCGGCCACCGGTTTGGATGAAGTCGAGGGGCGCCACGCATGAGCAACGAAGAGTCGGCAGCGGCCTACGCCGCCACACGCCGCAATCCGCGGCAGGGCGCCAGTCCGTCGCCGGTCGGCTCGACGCTGTCCATCATCCTCGCCGTGATCGCAGTGGTCGCCGGGTTCTTGATCCTCCAGAACCTCACCGACGATGGTGGCTCCGCTGCGGTCGGCAGCCCGGGTGGCGTCCCCGGCGACGACGCCACGGGAGTCGACTCGACCGAGACGACGCTGCCGGAGGTCGACATCGAGGTCACCCCGACCACGCCGAGCACCACCACGACGACCGTCCCGATCATCACGACCGGGGCCACGGTCGTCGTCGCCAACGCCAACACCGTCGGCGGCTCCGCCGGTGCGATGAGCAAGAGCCTCGAGCTCGAACTGTTCACGCTGGGCGACCCGGTCAACGCGACTGGCCCGAACCTCCAGGACTCGATCGTGTACTACGACCCCGGTGTGGCGGGTGCGCTCGACGTGGCCAACTCGGTTGCCTTCGTGCTCGGCGGGCTCTCGGTCCAAGAAGTGCCGACGCCGGTCCCGACCGACTCGGGTTCGCTCGGCGACGCCGGTGTCCTGTTGCTGCTCGGCGACAACGAAGCGGGCAAGACCGTCGAAGAACTGCGAGCGGCCGCCGAGTCCGCAGCGCCGGCTGACGCGCCGGCGGTGAGTGGCTCCGACGCCACCACCGACGACGCCGCATCCACCACCGCCGTCCCGCTCGACGAGTGAGCCGACCCGGCTCGGGTGATGTGCACGGGCCGGTGGTGATCTGATCGTGTCGCCGCGATGACGATCGGACGGATCCTCGCTGCGCCCGACAAGTTCAAGGGGACCGCGAGTGCCCACGACGTGGCGGCGTCGATCGGGCATGCCGCCTGGGAATCCGGGCGGGACGTCGTCGAAGTGCCGATGTCCGACGGTGGCGACGGGCTCCTCGACGTGCTCGGCGGACCGAACCGGGTGTCGACTGTCGCCGGTCCGCTCGGGACGCCCGTCGAGGCGGCATGGCGAATGCACCGCGGTACGGCCGTCATCGAGATGGCCCGCGCGAGCGGTCTGGTTCTCGCTGGGGGGCCGGCGGAGAACGACCCGCTCGATGCGACGACGGAGGGAACCGGTCAGCTCATCGAGCAGGCGCTCGACGCCGGAGCACGCCGAATCATCGTCGGCCTGGGTGGATCGGCCACGACCGACGGCGGCTACGGCGCGATTCGGGCGATCAACGGGATCGCGCGCCTCGAGAGCGTCGAGTTGCTCGTGGCCTGCGACGTCGAAACGCGCTTCACCGACGCGGCCCGCGTCTTCGGTCCGCAGAAGGGGGCGAGCCCGGCGCAGGTCAAGTTGCTGACGAATCGACTCGAGCGGCTGGCTCAGATGTTCCGGAGCGAGTTCGACGCCGACATCGCCGAGACACCGGGCGCCGGCGCAGCCGGTGGCCTGGGGGGAGCGCTCGCCGCCGTCGGCGGTCGACTCGTGCCTGGATTCGAGTTGGTGGCCGACGAGGTCGACCTGTTCGACTTCCTCGATCCTGCATCGGCGACTCGGGTCGACGCCGTGGTGACCGGTGAAGGGAAGCTGGACGCGACGAGCTTCGACGGGAAGGTGGTCGGCGGCGTCCTCGAACTCGCCGATGAGGGCGGCGTCCCCGTACTCGCGGTGGTCGGTGCAGCCGATCACGAAGTGGTCGAACAGTGGCGGTCGCGGCTCGACATCATCGTGCTCGCGGAAGCGTTCGGTCTCGACCGCGCACTGTCCGAGCCGAAGGTGTGCATCACCGAGGCCGTCGGCACCTGGCTCGCGACCCGCTGACGCCATCCGGCCGAGTTGGGTTCTTGCTCGGGGACAGAGTCCAACGTCTCACGGCCCGAGTTGGGTTCTTGCCCGGGGACAGAGTCCAACGTCTCACGGCGCAAGTTGGAGTCTTGCCCGGGGATGGAATCCAACGGTCGGTGCGACGGCGACCGAATGTCGAGTTGAGGGGTCGGGAATCGTCGATAGCCTCCGAGCCATGGCAGCAATCGTCCGGATCCCCACCACGATGCGTCCGTTGACGGGGGGCGAGAAGCAGGTATCGGTCGAGCCGGGCTCCCTCGGCGACGTCATCACCTCGCTCGAGCAGGCCCACCCCGGCATCCGCGAGCTGCTGCTCGACGACGACGGCGCGCTCCGCAAGTTCGTGAACGTCTTCGTCGACGACGACGATGTCCGCTATCTCGACGGCCTCGACACGGCGGTCGCCGACGGCATCCAGGTGTCGATCATTCCTGCCGTCGCCGGCGGCTGACCTCGCGGATCATCTCGCGCAACGCCGACGTCCTGGCGGCCGACGCGTCGGCCCCGTCATCGCTGCGGACGGACCTCAGTTCGCGTCGCCGGTGACGGCGTTCTGGGCGTCGTCGAGGAACGTCTCGTCGAAGATCGTGTCGTCGATCTCCGCGTCGTCCACCAGCAGCCAGACGAACACGGCAGCCACCGCGGCGACGAGTGGCACGACGACGAAGGGCCAGAGTTGGCCGAGTGCATTCGGATCCACATCGGAGAAGATCGCCGAACCGAGCGACCGCGCCGGGTTCAAGCCGCCGCCGTCGATGCCGAGCAGTGCGAGGTGCGCAACCATCACGGCAGCGCCGGTGAATCCGGCGATCGCCGCCTGCGAGAAGCCCTGCCCCACCGCAGCGAGCAGCACCACCACGACGACGACCCCGAACACCAGCTCGGCGGCCATCACCGAGCCCAGCTCGGACAGCTCGCCGCGGTCCCATCCGCTCGCGCCGACCGCGGCGCGCGTCTGGTCGTTGATCCCCCAGATGATCGCGCCGCCCGCGATGCCGCCGATCACCTGCCCGACCCAATCGCCCACGGCCTCGCGCAGCGAGACCTCGCGCACGACGAAGAGCGCCAGCGTGAACGCCGGGTTGGCGACCGCACCGATCAGCCCGATCGCGACGGCGACGCCGACGCCGAAGCCGAGCGCAGCCTCCAGCTCGCCGATCCGCCCATCGCTGAGCACGATGAGGCCGGGTCCGAAGAGCATCACGATCACCGTGCCCACGACTTCGGTGGCCACGTTGCGGCCGAGTCGGTCGCCGTCTCCGGACGCAGTGGCCGGCGGCAGTGCCTGGCCGCCGCCGACGTCCGCGCCGTCGGACTCGGGGGCGTTCGGCGGCTGCAGCGTGTCGTCCGACATGGCCGGTCACCGTAGTGCAGCCCGTGCCACGCAACGGCCGATGGCGGGGCCGCGCCGGGCCGTCGAAGACCACGCGACCGACGGGTCCGGATGGCAGGCGATCATGCACGGTTGGCGGTGTTCGGTCGCGTGCGGTGGACGGCGCGACACCGGCCGCTCGTAGGCTTCGCTCATGCTGGCGCTCGTCACTGCTGTCGCCGCCGACGGACTCGATCCAGACCTCGAGCCGTTGGCGAGAGAGCTCCGCAGGCGGTGCCGCACGAGCGACCTCGACGGTGACATCGACGACGGCGGTGTCGACGGAGCCGGCGAGGGCGTTGTCGTCGTCGCCTGGGACGATCCTGACGTCGACTGGTCGTCGTTCGACGCTGCGATCGTCCGCTCGACGTGGGACTACACCGAGCGGCTCGGCGAGTTCCTCGACTGGGTCGATCGGGTCGGCGGGACGACTCGGCTGATCAACGGGCCCGACGTGGTTCGATGGAGCACCGACAAGCGCTACCTGGCGGCACTCGCGGCGGTGGGGATCCCGGTTGCGCCGACGCGCTTCATCGACCCGGCAGCATCCCCCGTCGACAGGCACGGCGACGGAGACCTCGCCGACGACCTCGGCCTCGCCGACGACCTCGGCCTCGCCGACGACGGTGACCCTGCCGACGACCTCGCCCGACTCGCTGCCTCGGGGACACTGACGGTCGTCAAGCCGACGGTTGGCGCCGGCTCGAGCGGCGCACGTCGTTGTGTCGGTCACGACATCGCCCGGCACGTGGCCGCGCTGCACGAACTCGGACACACGGCGATGGTGCAGCCGTACCTGCGGGGCCTCGACGAGCACGGTGAGACCGCCTTGTGCTTCGTGCCCGATCACGATGGTGGCGTGCGATTCAGTCATGGCTTCCGCAAAGGAGCGATCCTCACGTCGACCGAGGTCGAACAGGTCGGCGACCTGTACGCAAAGG
>JBCBDK010000319.1:0-5308 GCA_038529675.1 Actinomycetota bacterium | reverse complement strand
GTGCCGAGCAGCCCGGCGAAGAGCAACTTGCCCTGCGTCGTCCAGAAGTCCATCCCGCCCTCGACACCCGAGTTCGGCGTCCACGCCGACAACGACTCACCGGCCTTCTTCGCTCCTGATGCCGTGTGCGCCGTTCTCAGCGGCGACCACTTCGCGATCTCGCCGTCGGCGACGGTGATGTGGCTCTGCGAGGTGGCGAGGAACCCGCCGGGATCGAACACGCGGACCTGGCCGAGCTTGCGACGCTGGGCGATGGTCGTGTCCATCAGGTCGCGCTTGACCGAGAGCACGATCGCCGGGCCCTCCCAGTCCAAGAGACCGGGCTCGGCGCACTGCGACGTCTTCCCACACCGTGTCGGCCCGCAGATCGCGAGCGACGTCACGTCGCCCTCCTGACCGCCCCGCAGGCGGCCCGTCACCGACGCCCACAGACGCGCTGGTCCGCCGGCCGGTGCCGGTGCCCATCGACGGTTCTCCGTCGCCAACAGCCAGCGGCCCCACGCTCCGAACACGAACCGGCCCGGCACCGGCCGTCGCACGAGCAGTGGCCGCAGCTCCCGTCTGGTCGCGAATCGGGCGTGGGCGTCGACGCCGAGCCGTCGCCGATTCGGGGTCAGGCCTTGCCGCAGCCGACGAACGCCGAACCCCACACCGACTGTCATGACAGCGACCGCCACCGTCGCCGACCAGTAGAACGGTGCCGCAGCGATTGCGGGACGAAATGGCTCGGGCCAGGCGGTCGCCGGTTGAGACGGTGCGTCGATCAGGCCGGGGATCGCACGGATCGACTCACCCAGGCTGACCGGTGCTGGGCCATGGCCGGCCAGCACCGACGACAGCGTGGCGCCGCCCCAGACGATCACGGCGACGCCACCGGCGACGACGAGCACGCCGATCAGGATCTGCTCGACGGGCGAGAGCGACGAATGGGGGACGTGGGAGCCAGTCATGACCGCCACGTGCGACCTCGCAACTCCCGGAAACCCTCCCAGATCGGTTCCCGACCGAGAATCTCTCGTTCCCACCTCTTCCCGACCGTTCCCGGAAACCCTCCCAGATCCGACGAAACCCCAGTTCAGACGGGTCACAGGGGACTCAGCGGTCGACAGCGGTCAACAGCGGAAGTGGGAAGGTTTCCGGGAACCGGGAAGCGGATCGTGGGCGAGGACCAACCCGCCCACACGAAAGGTCCGCCCGTGCCCAGCCACCTCACACGCCTGCTCGACGAACAGTTCGAGCACCTCGAACGACATCACCCCCGCCACCGCATCCTCGACCGATGGACCGACGACCCAGCACTCGCCGGCCGCACTCCGCACGACATCGTCGCCCTCTGCGCCGAATCGACACTCGAGCAGAACCCGGTCGTCAGCGCCCTCCTCCGACGTCACCAATCCGGCGACCCCGACGCCGGCACCGTCCTGCTGCGGGCTCTGCGACCGATGCTCAAGGCCGTCGTCGAGTTCCGCTACCCGAAGATCACCGACGAGCTGATCGACAACTACTGGTCGGCCGCCAGCCACCTCATCGGCGCCACCGACCCGGACCTCGAACCCGCCGAACGAGACGGCACCCCCATGCCGTTCATCACCCACCTCGGCAACCGCCTCCACCAACACACCCGAGACCTCGACCCCGCCGCACGACGCTGGCGAGAACGATGCCGCCGAGGCGACAACGCGATCCCGCTCGACGTCACCCGCCGCTCCCATGAGATCGCCGACCACGAGACACGCCAGACCGCCAGCACTGTCGAAGACGCAGCCATCGCCCGACTCGAACTCACCCAGGTCGCGGACGCAGTCCGTAGCGGCGGCATCGCCGCCGACAGATGGCGACAGCTCGTCGAGCATCGCCTCGGCGCCACCGTCGCTCCGGCCACCGGTGCCGAGCGCGTCGCCGTCCACCGAACCGCCACCCGCCTCGCCGGTCTCATCGGACACGCTGCATGAGCGCGCAACGAAACCACGTCACCGTCTTCTACGCGATGAAGGGCGGCAGCGGCACGACCGTCACCGCCGCCATCGCCGCGCTGGCGAACCGAGACGAGACCTTGATCGTCGACCTCGCCGGCGACATGGCAGACGTGCTCGGACGGAACGTCGGGCCACCGACACTTGATGACTACCTCCTCGACCCGTCGCTCGCCGACACGCCACTCGACGGCTTGACCGTCCGAGTCGATGCGACGACGCGCTTGCTGCCAGCTTCCCGTCCGATCGACCTCGTGTCCGCGAATGCGGAGCAGCTCGGCGCATTCGTGGCCTGGTTCGACGAACAGCCCGCAGCGGTCGTCGTCGACGCGGGCACCGGCGTACCGCATCTCGATCTCGCCGGACGCGCCGACCAGACGATCGTTGTCACACGAGCCTGCTACGTGTCGCTCATCAAAGCGGCCCGCACCGGGTTCACGCCCGACGGCGTCGTCGACGTTCGGGAGCCGAATCGGAGTCTCGGTCCGAGCGATGTCGAGCGATCGTTCAACGCACCGATCGTCGCCACCGTTGACCACGAACAAGAGATCGCCCGCCTCGTCGACGCCGGCCTCCTCGTCGACCGTGCGCCGCAACTGACGACCGCACTCCGACGGCTCGTTGACGCGCCGGCGGCGTCCGGTCTCGACCGTTGGCGGGCAGCTCAGCCCGAACGCAACAGCCCCGATGTCGACTACGGGATGTCCTGGACCAGCGGCCGCCACCCGGACCGGACCTGGCGGGTGAGCTGGAACAGCGGCTCAGGCGACCTCTACGCAGTCGACGATCTCGATCAGGAGGTCGTTGACCTCGGTCACTTCGCCACCCAGTCCGATGCCGACGCGGCGATCAAGGACTGGGCCTATCTGCATCGAGGACCACGCGGGTTCGACGAACTCTGCACACGCATCTCGCAAAGGCCGGACTGCAGCGGCCCGTCTCTTGCCTGAGCGAAGCTCTGGGCCAACCAGCGGGTGCCGGACAGGTTGCTTCGACGAAGGTGCAGTCCGTCGCGATCGTCGCATCGGTCCGGACCGGCCCCGGGTCCGGCCGGTATCGCGGGCGGACGACGATTCCTGGAAGTCCGCCGGGCGCGAGAATGTGAACGTGTCCGCCCTTTCGATTCTCCGCACTCACCTCGGTGTCGATGGTCCGGACCTCGCACGGTCGGTCCAACGCCTCGACGAAGCCGGAATCGCTGAATTGGCTGAGTTGATCGCCGAGTCCGACTGGTTCGACGAGCCGGCTCCGGAAGGCCGGGAGCTGTGGCCACTCGTCAGTTCGAGAATGAGCACCTTCACGCCAGGCGGGTCGAACCCCGGGTTCGTCGAAGCTGGTGGACCCGCCGGGCTGAACCTCTGGGCATCGCTCGATCCACGATTCGCCGGCAGTGGGCGTTTCCCGAACGGGATCATGCGGGCTCTGCTCTATTGCCACGGCCTCGTCATCGAAGACCCATTGGCGATGTCAGCAGACATGTATCGGACGACGTCGCACGACGCCCGACACCTCGCGCGGATGGCCATCGAGTCGGCCACGGTGTCACTCCTCGAGATCGATCGCCTCCTCGACGCTGCAGTCGTGCGGACATTCTCGGCCGGGCCGCTTGCCGTCGCCGAGCCGATTGCGTCGAGTCTGAGTCAGAGAGTCTTCGAGAACGCCGACGTCGAGCTGAGCGAGGACGCGATCTGGAACGAGTTCGAGGCTTCGTACATTGCCGGCCTCGACCCACGACTTCAGTCGTTGTGGTCCGAGGTGCGAGGCGGGAACAGAAATCCGCCCCTCGATGCGATCCGCATCGTCGCGGCCGATGGCGATGTTGCGATGGCTGAGTTGTTCATCGACGTCCTCCAGAACCTGCAGCCAAGAGGTGTTGTCGAGAACGCGCTCGACGCTGCCGCACACGCAATCGCCGAGTCAATGCGACTCGGACGCGGAGTGGATCTGCTGTGCCCGACCTCCCTGTTCGCCAAACTGGTTGTCGCCGGAGTCGACGATGTCCACGACCTCCGACTTCACGAGCTTGCACGCACCGACGTTCCGGGGCTCGACGGACTACTGCTCGATGACGCCGTCTCGATTCGGCTGACGAGCGAGGCGTTCGATCGATGGAGACGCGATCTCTCACTGGCGCTCGATCGCGCGAGCTCGGTTCGTGACCGAGTCGGGCCCGGGGCAGACACCTCCGAGGTCGTCAGAGAGTCGATCGCGACCGCGCGCGAGCAGGTCATCGGCGAGGCTGACCGTTTCCCGCGCTCAGCAGGTGTGGCATCGACGGTTTCTTTCACGGCCGGGTTGCTCGGCGGTGCCGTTGCAGGCTCACCCGGCGGTCCGGTGGGTGCTGCGATTGGTGCCGCCGGGGCAGCAGTTCCGATGGTTGCAGCGGGACTGGCGAAGCGCTGGCGCGCTCCGGCCGACTTTCTTCACCGGCACTACCTCATCTTCGAGTCTCCCGCTGGGGCGTCGTGGAACCGAACTGAGGTGCCGGGCGTCCAATGAGGATGAGGTCGTCGTTTCGCGCGGTCGTGGTGTTTCTCGTGTCGCTGAGTGCGACGGCGATCGTGTTGGTGCTCGGGGGTGGTTCGACGGTTCGTGCGTGTTCGTGTGCGTCGGTGGATCCGCTTGACGCGGTGGCGTTTTCTGATGTGGTGTTCACGGGGACCGCCGTGTCGAACACGGGCTCGGAGTTCGAGCCGGTGTGGGAGTTCGAGGTCGATGGCGTGGTGAAGGGCGAGGTGTCGCCGCTGGAGGTGGTCGACGGCGAGGACTGGGCCGGTGGGTGCGGAACGGACTTCGGTCGTTTCGCTCAGCCGGTGGTCGTGTTCGCGTCGCAGAGCGGCGGTCGGTTGCGCGCGCTGGGGTGCATGCCGACACCGACGGCCGATGCCTTTGCGGCGCAGTTGGCGAGCGTGACCGAGCCGTCGGGGTCGGGTCCGCCGGCAGCGGTGATGGTGGGCACTCACGGGGCGAACGACATCGCGGTGCTCGATGCCGGCGGGCAAACGATCACGCGTGCCGAGCTCGGGCTCGCCGGCGGTGCGGTCGCGCACTGCGCGGGCACCTCGCTGGTCGCAGTGGTGCCGACGGATCGATCCGAGCGGATGGCGATCGTGGACCTGGAGTCGATGTCGATCGTCGAACGGCGAGATCTGCCGTCGGGATTCGTGTCGGTGACTGGGGATCGTCTCGAGTGCTTCGACGCCGGCGCGCTGGTCGTGTCGACGGCAGGGTACGGACCGAATTCGGGGTCGCTGGTGATCGCTGCCAGCGCATCGAACGGCGACGATCCGGTCGCGGTTCGCCGTGAGGTGGAGGGCGTCAGCCGAGCCGTTCTC
>JBCBDK010000318.1:0-5320 GCA_038529675.1 Actinomycetota bacterium | reverse complement strand
GCGGCATCCAGGGCTTCGTCGGCAACCTGCGAGACATGACGGCCCGGTCCGTGAACTGTGGGTTCGCTCGGCTCTCGCAGGTGGTGGGGCTCAACCGGGTGGTCGACACGGTGTACCGCACCGCCAGCTCGCCGTACCTCTATCGCGGCCAGCCGGCGAGCGAGCGGCTCCCGATCGAGCCGTTCATCAGCTTCGCCACCGGCGCGAACGAGATGAGCACGCTCGACATGGCGTCGGGGATCCAGACGATCGCCAACGAGGGGCTGCACCGCGAGGCGTACTACGTCGAGTTCATCGACGACGCTGCCGGCAATCGCCTCTACACCCACTTCGACCCGGGCGTGCAGGCCCTCGATCGCGACGTCGCGCTCGAGACGATCGACATCATGAAGGGCACGCTCACCTACGGCACGGCTCGCCGCAGCGGGCTCGAGGAGGGCCGCCCCGCGTTCGGCAAGACAGGCACCCAGCAGGACAACACGAACGCCTGGTTCGCCGGCGGAACCGGGCAGCTGTCGACCGCCGTGTGGGTCGGGGACCCCGATGCGTACACAGCGATGGTGAGCATCCCGGCGTTCGTCGAAGCGGGTGTGCCGAGGGTGCAGGGCGGTACGTTCCCTGCGCAGATCTGGAAGGCGTTCAACGACGCCGCACTCGTCGGTGAGCCGTTCGAGGACTGGGAGGGGCCGCCCCCGCCGGAGCGTCCGAACGCTCGGCTCGTCCTTCCCGGCAACGAGTGTGAGATCACCGTGGTCGGGTTCGAGGAGCCGGAGGTCGAGGAGGTCGACCCGCTCGCTCCGACCACAACGCTCGACCCGGCGCAGCCGCCGCCGTCGACCGAGCCGCCCGTTCCCATCACGGTGCGCGACACGCTCGGCACCACGGTGCCCGCCGACGTGGTCGATCCGACCTATCCGCTGCCATCGGTCGAGCTCACGCGCAACGTCCAGCCCTGCTTCTGACCGCGGCCGCCGAGCGGACGCACCACGCCGGGGGCTGGTTCTGACTGGCATGATGGCGGCCATGTCCGAGCCGACCGCATCCGCCGCACCGAACGACTCGTCGTCGGAGGCCCCGTCGCCGATCGTCGCATTGCAGCAGCTCGACTCCGAGATCGACCAACTTGCGCATCGTCGTGCGAATCTGCCCGAATCGGCAGCGCTGCAGATGGCTGAGGATGCGCTCACAGCGTGGGAGGCCGAGCGTGATCGGCTGCACGGCGCGATCAGCGAGCTCGGCGACCGCATCGCCGGGGCGGAAGAACGCGCCGAAGAGATCGGCGAGCACACGACGCGTCTCGAGGCCCAGCTCAGGACGGTCATCGCGCCTCGCGAGGCCGAAGCCCTGATGCACGAGATCGCCACGCTCGCCGACGAACGCGACGCGGTCGAGACCGGCGAACTCGAGGCGCTCGAGGCGCAAACGGTGCTGGAGGACACGCTCGGATCGCACGTCGAGACCGAGGCGGCGCTGCGCGAGGACGCATCGCGGTCGGGCGAGGCACAGCGCATCGCCACGGCGGCCATCGACGAGCAGGTCAGGGCGCTGACCGGCCGACGCGACGCCGCACGAGGTGAGGTCAGCGCCGGCCTCCTGGCGCGGTACGACCGGCTGCGCGGACACCATCAGATCGCCGTGACCGAGTTGAAGGGTCGTCAGTGCCTCGGCTGCCATCTCGATCTGTCGGCCGCCGAGGTCGACGACGTCAAGGACGAAGCCGCAGCATCCGGCGGCGTCGCCGACTGCCCGCAGTGCGGCCGGATGCTGGTCCTCTGACCAGCTTCGGTCGGAGTCGTCGGGGTCGTCCATCATGTTCTTCTGGTTCGTCGGGACCGCCTGCATGGCGGTCGGCTTCGTCTTCCGCGACCCACGGTTCGACTATCGGCTGCTCGTCGTCGGGTCGGTGTTGCCCGTGGCCGACGCCGTGTTCGGTGGAGCCCGCGCGCTGCACTCGATCGTGACGAGCATCGTGCTCCTCGCTCTGCTGATGCTCGCCACATCGGGGCGCAAGCCGATTCGCAAGACGCTGCTCGGGTTGCCGATCGGGATGTTCCTGCACCTGGTCTTCGACGCTGCGTGGAACGACACCGACACGTTCTGGTGGCCGATCACCGGCGTGTCGTTCACCGATGAGGGGATCCCGATCGCCGACCGCGGCTGGTGGAGCATCGTTCTCGAAGCGATCGGCCTCGGGCTCTGCGCCTGGCTGGCGAGGCGTAACCGGCTGCTCACGGCCGGGGGGCGAACGGCCTTCCTTCGCACCGGGGTGCTGGTGACCGTGCCGGACCGTTTCGCCTGATCGTCCCGCGCCGGCGCATCGGGGGAGCGGCTCGATACGTGTGCCACACTCGCTGCCGTGCTCCTACTCGTTCGCCACGGCCGAACCGCTGCCAACCGGGAGGGCCGGTTGCAGGGGCGGCTCGACCTGCCGCTCGACGAGGTCGGTGAACGCCAGGCGACCGCTGTCGCGCAACACGTCCTGGGCGGTGCCGCCGTCGACCGAGTGATCGCGAGCCCGCTGGATCGAGCGCAACGGACCGCTGCAGCGTTCGGTTTGCCGGTGGAGACCGACGAACGTTGGATCGAGTTGAGCTACGGCGAGTACGAGGGGGTACCGCACGCCGACGTGCCGTCGGAGGTCTGGAACCGATGGTTCACCGACCACGACTTCGTTCCTGAGGGCGGGGAGTCGTTGGCGACGCTCGACGAGCGCGTCCGCGGAGCATGCGACGACCTGCTGACGGTGGCGCAGGATCAGAACATCGTCGTCGTCAGCCACGTGTCGCCGATGAAGTCGGCCGTCGCCTGGGCGCTCGGCGTCGACATCGGCATCTCGTGGCGATGCCACCTCGACCACGCCAGCATCTGCCGCGTGCTCGTCCGTGGTGACCGCCCCGTCCTCCAGACGTTCAACGAAACCGTCGATCTCTGAACCGCTCCGGCGCCGGACGAGATGTTGCCGGCACATCGTGCACGTCAGGACGAGATGTGCCGGGCACATCCTGGACGGCAACGGTGAGGTGGCCTGTAAGCGGGATTCTGTGGGCGGACGCTGGCGTCCGACCGGTGGCCATCCATCTCTGCGGTCTACCCGAACGAACCGGACGGGCCGTCCTCGTTCTGCTCGACCTTGCTCCGCGTGGGGTTTACCGAGCCGACGCCGTCACCGACGTCGCTGGTGCGCTCTTACCGCACCGTTTCACCATTACCTGTGGTGTGCGAACACACCCATCGGCAGTCTCTCTCTGTTGCACGTCCGTCAGGTCGCCCCGACCTGGCTCTCGCCAGCACGCTGCCCGGAGGAGTCCCGACTTTCCTCGACCCGGGGCGAACCCGAGCCGCGGCCACCCGGCCACCTCACCGTTGCCTCGACGAGCCTACGGAGACGCGTCACGTTCGGGGTGATCACGTTCTGGGTCGACCCGGAACGTGATCAGGCGTCGCAGGACAGCTCGTTGTAGACGAAGCTGTTCTCGGCCGGCGTCTGCAGGGTGAAGCCCTCGATCACGCCGTTCTGATCCGGCGGGCCGGCCTTGATCTCGATCTGCGAGGTCTGACCGAAACGCGACGGGATCGCGAACTGGCGGGGCGCGCCCTCGGGCGGCTCGGTGCCGAGCAGGTCGTACGACACGTACGCGTCCGCGCCGGCGATCTCGATCGCCAGCTCGGCGGCTTGGCGCGCCTCGATCGAGGCGGCCTCGGCATGGGCGATCCGCGCCGGCCCGTGGCCGGTGAGGCCGACCAGTGTCTGATGCGCCGCCACGGCGAGGTTCTCGAGCGCCTCGGCGAAGTTGAGGACGTCGGCGATCTGCTGCTCCTCGGTGAGCTCGCTCTCGAAGGTCTCCTCGCCGAGGTCGATGACGCGTGGTGTGGTGATCGCAGCCAGAACGGGGCCGACGAGCCGATCCATCATCCACGGGTTGGCGCAGGTCCATGCCTCGCCCCCGACGTCGGCGGTCAGCTCGCCCATCTGGTCAGCGATCTGCTGATGGTTGGCGAGGAAGATCGCAGCCGCAGGCGCGATCTCGTCCGGGACCAGCCCGGCACCGATGGCCTGCTCGTACACGTCAATCGCCGTGTACTCGAGCGACGACGCGGTTCGCAGGAGCACGGCGTCGTCGACCGAGTACGTCGGAAGCGTGGTGGTCTCGGGCGCATTGCCCACGCGACCGGCCTCGTCGCTGCCACCGCGGTTGGTGCCGCACGCGGCGACGAGTGCGCCGAGCGTGACGGTCAGGCCACCGGCCTTGAGCAGGTCGCGGCGTGACGACGGGGCGTGGAAGGTGGCGAGGGGGGTGGTCAGGTCGCGCATCAGGCCGCTCCTCCGAGTTGCAGCGGTGCACCGGCGTTGGCGAGGCGATCGCTGAGTTCGACGCCGAGCAGATCGGCGAGCACCGTGGCGTGCCGTGCCTCGACCACGAGGATCGACGCCGTCAGGTTGACGGCGTCAGCGCTCTGGAACTCGGACAGCAGCGCGGTGTGGGTGGCGACGGCGGCCTCCTCGAGGTCGCGGGCTGCCGTCGCGAACTGCGTGCGGCCGCCCTCGAACGCCTCGACGAACGAGTCGTACACGGCCTCGTTGCGGGTGTTGGCCGAGAGCCCGGTCGCACCGGCGATCGCCTGTGCGTACGCCTCGTGGTTCTCCGCCATGACGGACACGACCTCGCTGATGTCGCCGGCACCGACGTCGTCGGCGAGTCGACGCCGATAGAGGTCACGCGCTGCGAGTTCGAGCTGCATCGCCTGGGCCAGGAGTGCGGTGTCGGCCTCGGTCGGGATGTTCGGCTGATCCTCGGGCGCGGCTGACACGGTCGACGACGTGAGCGCCGTCGCAGCGCTGGCGAGGCCGGCGAGCCCGGCGGCGCCGATGAGCCGACGACGCGACGTGGCGGGCGCGGGCTGGGACTCGGCGTTCACCGATGCCGACGCAGTCGCGTCGGCGGAGAGTCGGTCCACGGGGGAGGGTCCTTTCGGGTTCATGCTGCTCACAGCCTCCCCGCTGGGGAGGCCGACACGCAATTCTAGGGGTCGCACCCTCGCGATCCGGTGACCGACGGGGGCTCGTCGTGTGACGACGGTCGGTCAGCACTGGCACGTCGGCGACCGGGCGTCAACGTCGCATGGACGGGCGCGCTCCCGACGTCTGCAACCGGCTGCCGAGGAACCCGCCGATCAGGCCGGCGAGCGCGACGGCGGAGAGCGTGAAGGCGATGGCGCCCCATGGCACCGCCGTGCCGCGAACGAGTCGCACGACGCCGAACCCGGATTCGGCCACGACGTAGGTGCCGATGGCGGTGGCGAGCGCGTGCGACATGGGCGT
>JBCBDK010000317.1:0-5331 GCA_038529675.1 Actinomycetota bacterium | reverse complement strand
AGCGGCGCACGAGCCAGCTCACCGTCCCTCTCGTCACGGCCACGTCCTCGGCGCGCATCTCCCGAGCGGCAGCGTTGGCCGACCGTTGGGACTGGTACGTACCGAGCTGTTTCGGCTTGTGCTTGCCCGTGACGGTGTCGATCCCGTCGACGCGCACGACCCACTTGCCGCGCTGCTTGCGGACCGTCGGTTGACCGGTTGCCTTCCACGCCATCGGTGTCTCCTCGATACTCAGCCGCCCCAGGACTGATACATCGACGATACAACGGCAAGTCAAGCCAGTCGCCGAGCCAGAAAACACCAGCTCAGAATGGTCGGGGTGGGGAGATTCGAACTCCCGGCCTCCTGCTCCCAAAGCAGGCGCGCTAACCAAGCTGCGCTACACCCCGGTGGGTCGGATGCAAGCTACCGGTGACGCATCGCAACCGTCGCCGTCCGATGAAGCGGGCGCTCGAGCGCAGGCGCCCGGCGCGGCACCCGCAACGGTCAGCTGGCGCCGCGGCCGAACAGGACGACGCCGACCGTGCGGAGCACGATTCGGACGTCGTGCATCAGCGACCAGTTGTCCACGTAGTAGAGGTCGAGCCGCTTGTACTGCTCGAACGACGAGTCCGACCGACCCGACACCTGCCACATGCCGGTGATGCCCGGCAGCACCCGCAGCCGGTCACGGAGGCCGGACTCCCACTCCTCGGCCTCCGAGGCGAGCGCCGGGCGGGGCCCGACGATGCTCATCTCCCCGCGGATCACGTTCCAGAACTGAGGCAGCTCGTCGATCGACGTCTTGCGCAGGAAACGGCCGACCCGGGTGATGCGCGGGTCGCGCTTCATCTTGAACAGTGGGCCGTCGACCTCGTTCTGCTCGAGGAGTGCCTGCTTGCGCGCCTCGGCGTCGGCGACCATCGTACGCAGCTTGATCATCGGGAACGCCTCACCGTCGAGGCCCACACGCTCCTGGCGGAAGAACACCGGGCCTCGTGAGTCGAGCTTGATCGCCAGGATGGCACCCAGCATGATCGGCGCCGTCAACACCAGACCGGTCACCGCGACCGCGAGATCGAACGCCCGCTTGGCGAGCCGGCGCCAGCCGGTCCGGATCGTCGCCTCGATGTACAAAATGACGCGACCGTCGAGTTCCTGGGCACGGATGCGGGGGACGTCGATGTCCTCCAGCGTGGTGCAGAGACTGACGTGCACGCCAGCGTCGGTCAGGCGACGCGAGAGCTGGTTCACGACGTCGCCACCGACGGAGTAGAGCGAGATGATGACGCTCGACGCACCATGATCCTCGACGAAGTCCTCGATGCCGTCGTAGCCGACGAGCACGGGCACATCGAGCCCGGGGTCGGGCGTGAGCATGCCCTCGGTCACCGCACCGACGACGTCGTAGCCGAGTTCCGGACCGCGCTCGAGCGCCTTCGCCAGTTCCACCGCGTGTGCGTCGCCACCGACGACGACGACACGGCGCGCCATCCGGCGTTCGCGGCGCAGCCGGCGGAATGCGGAGCGGGCGATCGATCGCTCGACGCACAGCGCAGTGACGAGCGAGACGAACAGCAGGGCGACCCAGCGACGCGACATGTTGTCGACGTCGAACGCGAACGCCACGCCGATCATCCCGGCGATGCCGAATGCGGCGGCCCGCAGGATGTTGCGGACCTCGTCGGTCGGACGACTGTTCGCCCGCGCCGTGTAGAGGTTGGCGGCGACCATCGACACGACCATCACCGGCAGCAGCGCGCCCTCGAGCACGGCGGCGGTCTGCAGCATGCGGTCGTTGAAGCCGTCGATCACGCCGAACAGCAGTGTCGCGACGACCATCGCGATGAACACCGCGAAGATGTCGGCGACCATGAGCAGGAACTTCACCGACCGAGGCGAGATGCCATCGGGTCGCGCAGGAGGCTCGTAGGTCGAGGGCGGCTCGGGCGTGGGTGCATCAGGCCCCGCCACGGTCGGGGCCGTCGGCGCGCGCAGCGCCGCCGAGTCCCGCGGCAGGGTCGCCTGCCGGCGCATCGGCGCGCTCAGCTCGCCGGTTCGCAGATCGCCCCCGAAGGTGCCGATCTCCTGCGTCTTCACCACTGCCTGCTTCGCCCGCCGCTCGTGGCGCCGCGTGGTCACGCGTGCTGCTTCCATTGTGTCCGCCCGTTCCGTCCGCACTCTGCTCTCCCTCCGTCCAGTCTTGTATCACAGACCGAATCGGTGGTGAAGCGAAATATGTCTCGCCAAGGTCAAGAGCGACGAAATTCATCCCCCTGACACGGTGACCACATCGTATCGACACGAAGACGGCCGTACCAGCAGGAGTCCGTCAAGAATCTCACGCAGGGTGATTCACGACCACAGCGCTTCGCGCCGATCACGTCACGTGGCGATCCAAGCGACCGCAGCGCCCCTCACCCATCACCGACCCACGCATGCGGTCGACCCGCGGCCGCTACCGTCGTGGCCCGTGCGGATCGGCGGACCCAGCGAGCTGCGGAGGCGTCCGCATGGCCACTGACGCCGACCCGCGCGCCGTTCGCCTCGACGCCGCCATCGGGGACCATCGGGCGAGCGCCACCGCCACCGATGGGACGGCGATGGCGCAGACGGCGAAGGACATGGGTCGGGGTGTCCGGTGGATGGGACCGACGCAGGTCGTCATCCAGGTCGTGCGGGTCGGCTCCCTCCTCGTGCTCACCCGCCTGCTCACGCCGCAGGAGTTCGGTCTGGTTGCGCTCGTCACCGTCCTCACCGGTCTCTTCGAGCGTGTGCTCGGCGACACCGGCACCACCACCGCACTCGTTCGCCACCCGACGATCAGCCACGGGCTCGCCAGTTCGGTGCTGTGGCTCAACGTCGCGATCGGCGGTCTCACCACGCTCGTCCTCGTCGTCTTCGGTGCGCCGATCGCGTCGCTGCTCGGTGACGCCGACGCCACCGACATCGTCCGGGTGATGGGCTTCCTGGCCGTCATCAACGGATGTGCACACGTCCCGCGAGCCCTGTTCCGCCGCCGAATGCTGTTCTCACGGCTCGCCGCGACCAACCTCACCAACGCCGTCATCACGGCCGCCGCCACGATCGGCTTCGCTGCCGCTGGCTGGGGCGAGTGGGCGATCGTGGTCGGCAACCTGTCGGGCACCGTCACCGCCACCGTGCTCGCGTGGGTGCTGATCGACTGGCGGCCGGCGCTCCACTTCTCTCGCCGTCGCCTGTCCGAGATCGCCGGATTCAGCTCACGACTCACGATCCAGAACATCTTCGGCTACATCTCGTTCGCCGGCGATCGGTTCATCGTCGGTCGCTTCGTCGGGACGACCGAGCTCGGCTACTACGGCATGGCGAACCGGTTGATGCGGTACCCGATCCAGACCACGGCGCAGACCTACCGCGACGTCGTGTTCCCGAATCTCGCACGGCTCCAGGACGACCACCGGGCGATGACCACCGCGTACGAGCGAAGCGTGTCGGGCATCGCCTTCGTGATCTTCCCACTCTGCGGCGTGATCGCTGCACTGGCCGACCCCTTGGTCGCCTTCGGCCTCGGACCGAAGTGGGTACCGGCGACCGATGTCCTCGCGCTCGTCGCCGTCACCTCCGGGCTCCAGGCCGTCGCCTCCACCACCGGCAGCCTCTACAACGCCCGCGGCCGCGCCGACCTCTCCCTGCGCTGGCAGGTGTTCAGCAGCCTGTTCCTGCTCGCCTGCTACTCGATCGGTGCGCGCTGGGACCTCATCGGCGTGGCGTGGAGCTACCTGATCGGCATCGCCCTCCTGACGCCGCTGGCGTTCGCGATCCCACTCCGACTGATCGGCGCTCGGGTGACGGCGGTGCTGCGGACGACCGCTGCGTTGGGCTTGTTGACGGTGGCCAGCGCGGCCACAGCGCACGTCGCCGCTCGACTCGTCGACGACGCCGGCGGCAACGATCCGACCCAGCTCACCGCAGGTGTCGTCACCTTCGCTGCATGTTACGGAGGCGTGTCACTGGCATGGCGACCACGCCCCGCGACCGACCTGCTACAACTTGTCCGCCGCCGGACATGAGCACCCACAAGGGTCTGTGAAGCTCAACCGCGAAGAGTGAAACTCTTGACACTCTCTGATGTGTTACGGTACGGTGTCCAGAGTCGGTGATTCCGGCACTACACTGCTCCGGCGGGCGGAGCTGGACCATCCCCTCCTCGAACAGGCGGAACCCTCATGCTCAAACGACTTCTCTCCCTTGCGCTCGGACTCGGCGCGCTCGCAGTCCCCGCTGTTGCCGCCACCTCGAACGTCGAAGCTGCCTCGCAGATCACGGTCTGGAAGGCCAGCGGTATGCAGCAGACGGCGAACAGCTACTGGCAGCCGACGCTCAACCAGCCGAACGACTACACGCGGCCGACCAACTACGCCGACGGTCGGGCCTACATCAAGCTCGAGATCGTCTCGAAGCCCTCCGACCTCGCGGTCAAGCCGAACATCTGCTTCTGGCGCCACACCGAGGTCAAGAAGTTCCACTTCGAGACCTGCGCTCGCAGCCGCGACCTCGGCTTCAACAGCGAGGGCACCTACTACTTCGACCTCAACGCCCCGAACAAGTGGTGGAAGAAGAACGGCGTGTTCGACTGGTCGATCCCGCCCACCCTCGGCCGGGTCATGATCAAGGACGACGCCTCCGGCAAGCTGCTCCTGAGCAGCCGCTGTGGCGCCGCCTGCTACGAGGGCGACGATCTCGCGGATCACATTCCGATCAAGATGAACTCCGAGCTCATCTTCGTCGCCAAGGGCAAGACGCTGAACCCGCCTGCGAACTGGCGTTCAGACTGCCCGAGCTCATGGGCGTCGGCCTGTCGGGGCGGCGACGGCTCGCCCGCACCGGCACCGGCCCCGACGCCGCCACCGACCACCACGCCGCCGCCACCGCCTCCGGCCGACGAGCCGCCGACCGAGCCGTCGAACACTGCGGTGAACAATCTTCGCGCCCAGGTCCAGGACCGTGCGCTCATCGTTCGCTACGGCCACCCCGACGCCAAGCGCTTCCAGATGCGCTACCAGCAGCAGGGCTCCAAGCGGGTCTGGACCTCGCCGACCACCGCCACCCGACAGACGATCAGCGACCTGCGCGGCGGCGTCCCGGTCGACATCGAGGTGCGCGCACTGAT
The DNA here is from genome assembly GCA_038529675.1 of Actinomycetota bacterium. Lineage (GTDB taxonomy): Bacteria > Actinomycetota > Acidimicrobiia > Acidimicrobiales > Ilumatobacteraceae > Ilumatobacter_A. The sequence goes on along the minus strand of JBCBDK010000317.1, from coordinate 200 downwards.
CGGCTCGACGTGGCGTGAGTGGACCGCCATCACGGCAACGCCGTCCGGCTCCGGTGGCGGCACACCGCCTCCCGGTGGTGGCTCCGGCGCGATGGTGACCGCGTCGGTGCAGGCGACGCGGCTCGGCCCCGCCATCGAACTCGAGGCCACATCGTCCAAGATCGGCGTCGAGTACAGCCATCCGAAGGCGACCCGGTATC
>JBCBDK010000316.1:0-5381 GCA_038529675.1 Actinomycetota bacterium | reverse complement strand
GACCTCGTCGCCCCCGGTCATGTGGGACCGCAAGGCGGGCAAGGTGTCCAAGCCCATCCCGACGAGTGCGAGCCGCTCGTAGCCCTGCTCCTTGGCCTCGGGCAGCGCGAGTGGGTTGGCGCAGTACGTGTAGCGCGAGCCGGCGGTCGCCAGGATCTCCTCGCGGGTCGACACGACCATCGGCTTCGCCTTCCAGGCGTCGTCGTCCTCCACGCCCGACACCAACGCCGCATCGATGTAGTCGTTCTCGCGCAGCCACAGCAGCATGGCGGAGACGAAGCCGCCGTCCTGGCCCATGTCGTGCACGGTCTTCTCGGTGGCGCGGGTGAGCAGCAGCTGGCGCCAGATGCCGGCCATCTCGTCGGGCTCTCGCTGGCGGCCGAAGAGATGCATGTCGGCGGACGGTTCCCATGCGCGGAATCGGGGGCAGGCTCGGGTACACGTGGTGCAACCTCCGCCGGAGCCGAAACCGTGGACGCAATCGTCGAGCCCGAGCTCCTCCTCGAGGTGGAAGGGGATGTACTTGCCCTCCTCGTGTTCGTAGCCGATGACGTCGTGGGGGCAGGTGACCACGCAGCCCGCGCAGCCCGTGCACAGCCCGGTGGTGATGACCTCGGCGTAGAGCTCCTTCCACTGTGCGGTCCAACGGCCGGCCTCGGCGGGTGGCGTGGCGACGGGTGGATCATCGACCCCGGGGGTGGTGACGGTCATGCGACGACTGTAGGCGTGGCCGGCGGGGTTCGATCAACCGACGGTCGCGCCGACGCGGGTGGCATGACTAGGGTGCGCGCCGGTGACGACCCCGGACTTCGCCGAGCACCAGCGGCAGCCGCTCGAACGCGTCGTCCTCGATGACGGCGTGGTCGGATTGCGATGGCCCGACGGCGTCGAGTTCGAGTGCCTCGGCCTCTGGCTCCACGAGCAGAGCGCCGGGATCGACCCGATCACCCGCGAGGGCACGCTCGATCCGAGCCAACTGCCACCGTTCGACGTGCTCGATGATGCGGTCGCCGGACCGAGCGGTGATCTCGTGTGTACGTGGATCGACGGCTCCGTCACCACGGTCGACGCTGGCTGGTTGCATCACGTTGCGTCCGGCGCACACCTCCCGGACGCTTCGGTCGGCCGGTTGCGACGATGGACCGCCGTCGATGCGGCGAACGCGCCGATTCACGACGGCGGCGCCATCCTCGACGACGAGGCGGTGCTGGAGTCGTGGCTCCGCGAGCTCTGCACCGCCGGCGTGGCCCGACTGACCGGATGCCCGGTCGACGACGACTTCCTCGGTCACCTCGCCCGACGGCTCGGGCCGATCCGCGGCTCGAACTTCGGTGACCTCTTCACCGTCGAAGCGGTGGTCGACCCCGACTCGACCGCCAACACCGGGCTTGCACTCGGCCAGCACACCGACCTGCCGACGAGGGAGACCCCGCCCGGGTTCCAGATCCTGCACTGCGTCGAGAACACCGTGTCGGGCGGCGCGTCACGGATGGCCGACGGGCTCGTCGTGGTCGACGAACTCCGAACGCGGCACCCCGACGCCTACGACGCGCTCACCACCCTGGAGTGGGTGTTCGCGAACCGGGCACCCGACGGCGATCATCGGTGGATCGGCCCGGTCATCGACCTCGGCGGCCCCCGGTCCCCGTTGACACTGCGCGCCTTCTACCCGGTCCGCCTTGCGCCGTTCATGCCGATCGAGGAGCAGCCCCGCGCCTACGACGCGCTCCGGGTGTTCTCCGAGGTCGCCCACGACCCGCGCGTCATGACGTCCACGCCGTTCGGTGCAGGGGATCTCGTCGCGTTCGACAACCGGCGCATCCTGCACGGCCGCGACGCATTCGACCCGACGGCCGGCCGTCGCCGGCTGCGGGGCTGCTACCTCGATCACGATGACGTGTACTCGCGTGTGCGGGTGCTCCGCCGACCCGGCCGCACGTCGATCGTCCACACGCCGGGAGGCTCCACCTCATGACATCGGTCTTCATCACCTGCGCCGTCACCGGTTCGGGCGACACGATCGGCAAGTCCGACCGGGTTCCGGTCACCCCCGAGGCGATCGCCGACGACTGCATCGCCGCAGCGAAGGCCGGCGCCGCCATCGCGCACATCCATGTCCGCGATCCGATCACCGGCGCACCCTCACGGGACGTCGAGCTCTACCGGGAGGTGGTGGACCGGGTGCGTTCGGCGGACACTGACGTGATCGTCAACCTGACGTCGGGGATGGGCGGTGACCTCGTCCTCGGTTCGGTCGAGCGGCCGCTGCCACTCGACGACGCCGGCACCGACATGGCGGGCGCGACCGATCGGCTGGCGCACGTGTGCGAGCTGCGTCCCGAGATCACCACACTCGACTGTGGGACGATGAACTTCGGCGAGGGCGACTACGTGATGACCAACACCACCGCCACGCTGCGGGAGATGGCGCGCCAGATCACCGACGCCGGCGTACGTCCGGAGATCGAGGCCTTCGACACCGGCCATCTGTGGATGGCGAAGGCACTCGTCGACGAGGGCGTGATCGAGGACCCGGTGATGGTGCAGCTGTGCATGGGGATTCCGTGGGGTGCGCCGCCCGACGTCAACACGTTCATGGCGATGGTCAACAACATCCCGGAGTCGTGGACCTTCAGCGCCTTCTCGATCGGCCGCCTGCAGCTCCAGTACGTCGCCCTCGCGGCGATCGCCGGCGGCAACGTCCGAGTCGGCCTGGAGGACAACCTGTACCTCGACCGCGGCGAGCTGGCGACGAACGCACAGCTCGTCGAGCGGGCGGTGACGATCCTCGACGGCATGAACATCGGCGTGAAGGGGCCGGACGAGGTCCGTGACGAACTCCGGCTCGCCAAGTACACCTGACGGCCGCCCGGTCGCCGTGGTCGGGTGCGGCGTCATCGGCTCGGCGTGGGCCGCCCGATTCCGTCTGGCCGGGCACGATGTACGAGCCGTCGATCCGTCGGCGGGTGCGGCCGACGTGCTCGCCGGCGTCTTCGACCGGGCAAACGACGCCTGGTCCGCACTCGGCGTGGTAGTCGACCGACCCGGGGCCATCGAGGTGTGCGACTCGATCGCCGAGGCCGTCGCCGGTGCACGGCACGTCCAGGAGAGCGTCCCCGAGCAGCTCGACCTGAAACACGAGACACTCGCTGCGATCGAGGCGTCGTGCCCGACGGACGCCGCGATCGCGTCGTCCACGTCCGGCTTCACGCCGACCGTGCTCGCCCGTCGGCTCGCGCATCCGGAGCGGCTGATCGTGGCGCATCCGTTCAACCCGGTGTATCTGCTGCCGCTCGTCGAGGTCGTCGGCGGTGAGCGGACGTCGGCGGAGGTGGTCAGGTGTGCGATCGAGCTCTACACCTCGCTCGGGATGAAGCCGGTGAACGTCCGGGTCGAGATCGACGCGTTCATCGCCGACCGACTGCTCGAAGCGGTGTGGCGCGAGGCGCTGTGGCTCGTGAAGGACGGCATCGCCACGACCGAGGAGATCGACGACGCGATCCGCTACGGCTTCGGGTTGCGGTGGGCGCAGATGGGGCTGTTCGAGACCTACCGCACCGCGGGTGGGGCGAACGGGATGCGCCACTTCCTCGCCCAGTTCGGCCCGGCGTTGGAGTGGCCCTGGAGTCGCCTCACCGACGTGCCGGAGTGGACCGACGAATTGGTCGAGACCATCGCCACCCAGTCCGACCAGCAGTCCGGCGACCGCACGATCGACGAACTGCTCGACGAGCGCGACCGCAACCTCGTGGCGATCCTCCGAGCACTCGAAGGCGTCGACGCCGGCGCCGGCCGCACCCTCGCCGAGTTCCGAGCGTCGCGGACGACGCACTGAGCAGGTCGACCGGGTGGTCCGGGTCGATGTGACCTAGCGTCGGGGGCGAGTGACGCACTTCAGCACCCTCGTGACGTCGGCGACGATCGGAAGCGCACCGCCGGCACTCCTCCACGCCGCAGAGGCGACCGCCGACGACGGCCCGAGCGCGATCGCCGTGGCGGCCGGGATCGGCATCCTGGTGATCGTGCTCGTGGTGGGTCTCCAGGCGATCCGTCGGCAGCGTCGAGAGGGCCGTCGGAGCAAGCTCCCACCGATCGGCTGAACGGCGGTCGGGCGGCCGCAGCCGGTCAGTCCGACTCGATGCGCGGCTTGCGGCGGCCGACGGTGGCGGCGATCTCGTCGAAGGTCACCGGCGGGGGTGAACCCAGGTGTCCGTCCTGGGTCGGCCGGAGCTCGATCGACGGCACCTGATCGGGCGGGCGGACCGTGACGCCGGGCTCGGCCGGGCGATCGAGCGGCGCCGTCGCATCGGGGTCCTCGTCGTCGGGAGTGTCTGCGGTGTCTGCGTCCTCGTCGGCGGGCGGCGGCGGGAACCCCGCCAGCGTGCGCACCTTGTGCCACACCGCTTGCACGCGGCCCGTCGCGGCCTCCCATCGAAGGAGCAGTTTCTCGCGTGCGTCGACACCGAACCAGCTGAGTCGCAGGAACGAACCCAGTCCGACCATCGCGATGACGGCCCAGTACACCGAACCGAGATCGAGCTCGCGGAAGAAGTCGTCGCGGAGGAACGCCACGACGATCGCCACCGCGGAGCCGACGAGGAGCATCCAGTGCGACTTCACCATCTTGACGTACCACTGGTAGTCGTCGGTCTTGCGGGTCACCTTGTAGGCGGGCTTCTTGTTCGGGCCGTACCAGAGCGCACGGATCGCCGACTTCGCGTAGATCGGCGCCATTCCGATCCAGGACAGGCGCGATCGCCAGAGCGATCCCGCCGGTTGGGCGGCAGCGAGTGACAGCAGCATCAACTCGACGGCGAGCGCGAAGCCCCAGAACCGGATCGCGTACGTCGTCGCATCGGTGATCAGCGGGAACCGGTTGAGGAAGAGGCCGGCTGCGGGCACGATCACGAGGATGAGGAGCGGGAAGCTGAGCAGGTAGAAGATCGCCTGCTCCATGAAGTGGAGTCGCCGCTTCAGCGGCATGCCGGCGAACCGGTCGAAGATCAGCAGGCGCGTCGTGTCGAGCGCCCACGTACCGCGTTGCTTGAACACGTTCGCGATGTCTTCGGGGGAGTGCTGCGCGTAGGCGCCGACCAGGGGCACGTAGAGGCCACCCCACCCTTCACGGTGACCGAGCACACCGGAGTGGAGGTCCTCCACCAGGTTCCAGCCGGGGAAGTCGTCGATGCTCTTGAGCGCCGAGTGGCGCCACACGAGGCCCGAGCCGCACGGGAAGATCGCGTGGTCGGCGTTCCGGGCGAGCATCGTGCCGCGGTAGAAGAACGGCTCGTTGTTGTTGAACGGGTCGCCCGGGCTGGTCTTGGTCTCCTTGATGGTCTGGGAGAAGCCCAGCGACTTGTCGTGCATGAGTTGGCCGACGA
>JBCBDK010000315.1:0-5406 GCA_038529675.1 Actinomycetota bacterium | reverse complement strand
CGGCGAGGAACCTGGCCCGTCACGGCTTCGAGCCCAGCGTGACGATCCAGACGTGGAAGCTCACTCGATCACTGCAACCAAAGAGCTATGTTCCAGAACACCTCTTAGGCTGAGATCATGTCCTCGGATCTGCTCACGGCGGAGCCGACCCGGTCGTTGTCCGACTACGAGGATGGCGGCGGGCTGGACGGGCTTCGTCGTGCCCGGTCGATGGCGCCTCGCGACGTCATGGCACTCGTCGGTGAGGCCGGCGTGCGGGGCCGAGGTGGCGCCGGGTTCCCCGCTGCCCGCAAGTGGGCGGGCGTCGTGGCCGGAGCCGGTGAGGACGACGAGTGCTTCGTTGTCGTCAACGCAGCGGAGGGGGAGCCGGGCACGTTCAAGGATCGAGCACTCCTTCGGGCCAACCCGTACGCCGTGATCGAAGGAGCGCTCGTCGCCGCCCACGCAGTCAGGGCGCGCCGCGTGGTCGTTGCCACGAAGGCGACCTACGTCGAGCAGCTCGATCGGATCCGCGTTGCCGTCGCCGAACTCGCGGCGGCCGGTTGGCTCGACGGCCTCGACGTCTCGATCGTCGAGGGACCCGAGCACTACCTGTTCGGTGAGGAGACGGCGTTGCTCGAGGTCGTCGAGGGCGAGGACCCGCTGCCCCGGCAGATCCCGCCCTATCTCTACGGCCTCTACACGACCGGCCCGCAGCTCGGATGGTCGGCTGGCATCGACGACTCGCCGGGCGGCCCGTCGACCGAGAGCTCCAATCCGGCGGTCGTCAACAACGCGGAGACGCTTGCCCACGTCGCGCTCGTGTGCCGCCACGGTGCAGCGTGGTATCGGTCGCACGGTACCGACGAGTCACCCGGCCCGACGATCGTGACGATCAGCGGTGACGTCCAGCGAGCCGCCGTCGGCGAGGTGTCGCTCGGTCGTCCGCTCGACGAACTCATCCACGAACTCGCCGGCGGCCCGCGACCCGGTCGGTCGATCAAGGCGGTGTTGTCGGGCGTCTCCAACCCGGTGCTGCCGGCGGCCGCACTCGGCGCTCCGGTCTCGTACGAGGGGCTCGCCGACGTCGGTGGAGGGCTCGGGTCGGCCGGCTTCATCGTCTACGACGACTCACGCAACATGGTCGATGTCGCCTACCAGGTCTCGCGCTTCCTTCACGTCGAGTCGTGTGGGCAGTGCAACTCATGCAAGCTCGGCACCCACGACGTCACTGCGCTGCTGGAGGCGCTCGTGCTGGGCGAGTCGACCAAGGTCGACGTCGCCGCCCACCTCGGGCGTGCGCTGGCAGGAGTGACCAACGCTGCGCGCTGCTACCTGCCGACGCAGGAGCAGCGCGTCGTCGCCAGCCTGCTCGACGGCTTCCCCGACGACCTCGCCGAACGCATCGCCGGCGTCCCCGGCGACCCCGACGCCCCGCTCCCCAAGCTCGTCGACGTCCGAGACGGTGTTGCGGTGCTCGCACTCGGTCCACCGCACAAGCACCCCGATTGGACGCTGCGCGACACGCCGGTCCGGCTCACGAGGCCCTGAGGTGGCGGACGAGTCGGACCCGCCGCGGATCCGATCGGAACAAGCGGCCGCCTCCTGTCGACCTGCGTGCAACCGCCACGGACAGCCGTTTGAGGCGGCGCCTACGCTGCGCCCATGAACGGATCCGAGTCTCGCCGTGTCGTCGTGACCGGAGCAGCACGCGGCATCGGTGCATCGCTGGTGGAGCGACTGCTGGACCACGGCGACGAGGTACATGCGACGTGCCGACCGACCAGCGATCGCGCTCACTTGGATGCCCTGGCTCAGGCGATGCCGGATCGGCTCCACATCCACGTCGTCGACGTCACGGTGGAGCGTGGCGTGGCCGACCTGGCGCGTGCACTCGCGGATCGCGTCGACGCCGTGGACCTCTTGATCAACAACGCCGGCGTCATGACCGATGGCGACACGATTCGAACACTCGATCCGGCCGCGCTGCGACGCGACCACGAGACCAACGCGATAGCACCTGCAGTCGTCACCCAGGCACTGCTCCCGCTGCTCACGCGAGCTGACCAACCGATCGTGGCCAACATGTCGTCGTCGTTCGCATCGCTCGAACTGAAGAGCGCTCAGATGCCTCCGCGCTACGCGTATTCGATGAGCAAGGCTGCGCTGAACATGCTCACGAAGACGCTCGCCCTCGAGCTCGCCGGTGACGGCGTCACGGTCGTGGCGATCCACCCCGGCTGGGTCCGCACGGGGATCGGCGGCCCCGATGCTGCGTTGTCGCCCGCAGCATCCGCAGCCGCGGTGGTCGACACCATCGGTGCCCTCGATGCAACGTCGACGGGAGCCTTCCTGACGTGGGACGGTCGGCCGCTCCCATGGTGAGTCCGAGGCGACACCGTGTCGTCATCGTCGGGGGCGGCTTCGGCGGGCTCGCCGCGGCGAAGGCGCTCGCCGGTGAACCGGTCGACGTCGTGCTCATCGATCGTCGCAATCACCACCTGTTCCAGCCGCTGCTGTACCAAGTCGCTACAGCAGGGCTGAACCCTGCGGACATCGCAACGCCGATCCGGTCCGCGGTGCGGCGGCACCACAACGTCTCGGTGCGGCTCGGAGAGGTCACGTCGATCACCGACGACGATGCGGTCGTCCTCGCGGACGGATCGAGGGTCGACTTCGATCATCTGATCGTCGCGACCGGCGCCCGACACTCCTACTTCGGACACGACGAGTGGGAGCGCCATGCACCGGGGCTGAAGTCGGTCGAGGACGCCCTCGAGATCCGTCGTCGGGTGCTCGTCGCATTCGAGGAAGCCGAACGCACGGATGATCCGGCCGAGCGGAACGAGCACCTGCACTTCGTGGTCGTCGGAGGTGGGCCGACGGGCGTCGAACTCGCCGGTGCGATCGCCGAGATCGCCACGAAGACGATGAGCCGGGACTTCCGAGCGATCGACCCGTCCAAGGCGCACGTGATGCTGGTCGAAGGCGCCGATCGTGTGCTTGGGACCTATCCGCCCGAGCTGTCGGCCAGCGCTGAGCGGCAGCTCGAACGCCTTGGTGTCGACGTGCGCCTCGGCACGATGGTCGAGTCGATCGACGACCGAGGTGTCGACACCAACCACGGTCGCATCGCGGCCCGGACCGTGGTGTGGGGCGCAGGTGTCCAGGCCTCGTCGCTCGGCGTCGAGACCGGTGCGGAACTCGATCGTGCCGGACGGGTCGTGGTCGACGAATCGCTTGCCGTCCCGGCACGGACGAACGTCTTCGTCATCGGTGACCTCGCACATGCGACGAGCGATGGTGAGCAGGTCCCGGGTGTCGCTCAGGGAGCGCTGCAAGGTGGTGCGCACGCAGCTCGATGCATCGCTGCGGATCTCGCGGGCGAGCGGCGCCCCGTCTTCACCTATCGCAACAAGGGAGAACTGGCGACCATCGGCCGATCCTCCGCGGTCGGGGTGATCGGCCGCCGACATCTTCGTGGTTGGATCGCCTGGATGGCGTGGTGGGCGGTCCACATCGTGTTCCTCATCGAGTTCCGCAGCCGCCTCGTCGTGTTGTTCAGCTGGGCGTGGAGCTACCTCACGTTCCAGCGTGGCGCCCGACTCATCACGACCGCGTGGCGACCCGACGACGGATCGGACGACGAGCCCGACACCACCTGAGATACCTCGTGCCTGGCGGAGGTTCAGGAGCGCGTCGCCAACTACGGGGACGTCACTTCGTCGGGGACCCAGCCCAGCACCTCGTCGACGTCGCGGTGCGGCGCGGACCGTTTCGTGAGGCGTGCGGTCTGGATGCGGTCGAGCCGGAAGATCCGCCCGGCATCGCGTCGTCGGCACCACCCGATCAGATACCAGCCCTGCTCACCGTTGTAGAAGCCGACGGGTTCGACCGCACGGTTCGTCGAGGCCCCGGCAGCATCGACGTACGTGATGTTGACGACCCGTTGCGTGCGCACCGCCTCCTCGACCGTGCGCCGCACGCGAGGTGTGACGCTCCCGTCGGTGACCCGCGTCCGGATTCGCAACCGGAGCTCGTCCGCCTGGACCCTCGTGAGATCGGGGATCGCGTCGAGGAGCCGCTGGCTCGCCGCGCCGGCAGCGTCCGCGTACGGCATGTCGCCGACGGCGGCGACGGCGATCAGCAGCGCCGACACCTCGCTCGCACTGAGGGTGAACACGATGTGCTTCGCATCCTGCAGCGTTCGCTGGCCACCCGAGCGTCCAGGCTCGGCGACGAGCGGGAGCCCGGCCTCGCGCAAGGCGGCGAGGTCACGCTCGATCGTTCGGCGGGACACCTCGAACTCTCGGGCGAGGGCGGCAGCGCTGACCGGCGCCGGCGAACTCCGCCGGATGTGGTCGTTGAGCGCGTAGAGGCGCTCGAGTCGGTTCACGTCGATCGGATCTCCGCCGCGCGTGCCCTGGGGAGTGACGCCAGCACCGGGCGACTGCGGTCAGGAACCAACCGGGGAGGCGATGCTGACGAGGGTGCCGACGTGGTCGCGAACGTACGACACTGTCTGGCCCCACGAGGTGTCGTGTGGCTCGGCGAGGGGAGTGGCGCCGGCCTCCACCGCTGCGGTGAACGCCGGTGCGACGTCGTCGGTCACCAGCGTCAGTTCGACGCCGACCGGTGGCCGGGTCGGATCCATCGGCGTGTAGCCGACCGGCACCGCGGTGGCTCCGAGTTCGTTGGAGGTGAACGCCAGCTTCGTGCCGCCGGTCGCCATCTGGGCGAAGTCGCCCGCTTCGAGGACGAACTCCCGCTCCAGCCCGAAGGCTCGCTCGTAGAACTCGACCGCTTCGGCGACGTCGTCGACGAAGATGATCACGTATCCGAGATCCATGCGTGTGCTCCTCTGCTCGTTTCGCTCTGCTCGTGCGGTGCGAGCGTACGACGCCGCTGCGACAGCCCAGTGTCGGATATTTGCGATCGTCGTCAGGGCCTGCACTGCGCGGCTGGACCTGCGCCGGTCAGGTCATTCAGTCGCGCTCGACGGATCGCTACGAGACGAGCACACCGATCACGATCGCGATGCCCACGACCGACGCAAGCCAGACGCCGACCGACAACAGCATTCGCTCGCCGGCTGCCTGAGCCCGATCGCGCCGGACTGGCATCCGCCACCAGTACAGTTGCTCCCCGCCTTCGGTCGCGGCACAAGCGTGGTCCTTGGTCGCAGCACGTTGCTGTGGCATCGGCGGTTCCTTCCGCTCGGTCGACACGCTCCTCACCCTCTACTCAACTCCGGATGGCCGAGCCGCGCAAGGGTCGAGTGTCGGTCCTGGCCTGCCCGCCTGCGACCGACGACGGTCCCGGCCAGCTCATCAGCAGAAGAGGTTGCTGGCCGGGGTGGTGCGAGTGATGGCATCGACGGCGAGCAGCACCGCGGCGGCGGTGTAACTCGTGTGTTCGTCGAACGGG
>JBCBDK010000314.1:0-5420 GCA_038529675.1 Actinomycetota bacterium | reverse complement strand
CCCCTTGTCACGGCCGTGCGGACCCTTCTCCACCACCACGACCGATGCGCCGGCACGCGCGGCACGGATCGCCGTCGCTGCGCCGGCGGGTCCGCCGCCGATCACGGCGATGTCAACCTGTTCCACGACCACACCGTGCCCGAAATCGCGTCGGATTGCACCGCCGAGCTGCCGTACGGCCACGAGCCGTCCGCCACACGAGTTGGATTCCTGCTCGGGGACGGAATCCAACGCCGCCCGTGAGCGCGCTGAGATCGTCGCGCGCCCGGAGCCTCAGCAATCGCATGGGTCCGGAGACGGGCACACTCGGCGCCAGGCTCGAACCGCGAGTTGGATTCCTGCTCGGGGACGGAATCCAACGCCGGTGCAGAGGGTCGCGGCGGCCGGGCGTTCTTACCGAACGCTGACGAATCGGCGGGCAGGGCTCTCACCCTCGCAGTGTTGGTTGGTGGTCGGCCGGAACGACCGGCGAACACCAACAGAAACCCCCCAAGCCCCCAAGGAGCCCATCATGAACAAGCGAATCCGCACCGGTCTCGTGGCCGCCGCCGTCACCGGCGGCTCGATCCTCGGCCTCGGCCAGGTCGGCACGGTCAGCGCGCAGACTCCCGACGAGCCGACCGACGGCGCCGATGTCGAGCAGCCGGCCGACGACGACGAGCGCCCGGAACGCCCGGGCCGCCGCGGCAAGCACCTCGACCCGCTCGCCGAGATCCTCGGGATGGACGTCGACGCGCTCCGCGACGCGCTGCGCGAGGGCACGACCCTGGCCGACGTGGCGACCGACCAGGGCGTCGCCGTCGAGACGGTCGTCGACGCGATCGTCGACGCGAGGACCGAGCGCATCGAGTCCGGCGTCGAGAACGGCCGCATCACCCAGGAGCAGGCCGACGAGCGCCTCGCCGACCTCGAGGAGCGGGTCACGACCCGGGTCAACGAGGGTCGTCCCGAGCGCGACGACGGCGAAGGACGCGGGTTCCGTGGGCCTCGTGGCTCGCGCAGCGAGGTACCTGCCGACGCCGACGCCGAGAGCTGACCACACGTCCCTGCCCGGTCGGCCCGGGGGTCGGGACGCGTTCCGACCCCCGCCGATCGGGCGGTCCCCCCAACGAACGTTCGGGGTCTGCCCCAACTGTTCTCGGGAACGAATGGGGTCTGACCCCGAACGTTTCAGTCGGCGGCACGTGCGGATCTGCGTCGCCGAGCGATGCGACGGTCGACCCGGTGTTGGACAGCGTCACCGTCGACGAACGACATCAGCCCAGCGGCGAGTACCGGGCCGAAGAATCCGACCAGCAGGAACACGTCGATCGAGAGGTGGAGGAGCAGCGCGACGACGACCAGCGCCGGGCGGAGTCGGCGAACCCACAGCAGGACGCCGAGCAGCATCTCGACGACCAACGTGCCCCACGTGAGCATCGCCATCAGCACGACGCTGTCGACGATGGCGTCGATCTGACCGAACCGTTGGAGGTCGCGCAGGCGCAGCGCGGTCGAGACGGCGACGCCCTCACGCCACAGTTCGCCCGACTTGCTCCAGAACGCGAAGAGGTAGACCATCGACACCTGGAGTTGGACCAGGCGGAGACCCCACGGCGCAACCCGGGGTGCGGTCCAGCATCGATCGCGACCCACCCGGCGGTAGCGGTCGAGCGAGCACGCGGCGCCGGTCGGGCAGAACGCGAACAACAGGGTGAGGTCGCGCAGGATGATGTCGCCCGAGTTGAGGATCGCCGGGTTGCGTCGCTGCAGCGCCATGATCAACACGAACGACACCGCGAGGAACACGGTCGGCCGGAACCCGACGGTCACGGCGATCGACGAGACGGTGAGTGCGATCAACGCCGCCCAGACCGATCCGGTCGAGTCCAGCGGGATCCACCGGAAGAACTCGCTGGCGCCGTCGACCGACACGATCGCGTCGCTCCCGAGGAGGGCGGTGGCATCGGGCATGAGCGTGAGCGTCCAGACGAGCGTGGTCAAGCCGAGGATGATCCGCCCGATCGCCAGCGGCCACGCCGAGACCGGGTCGACCGCCACTCGCCCGAACACCTCGGCGACCCCGGCCCGAAGCCGCAGGGTCCACGGCACGTCTGGAGCGGTGTCGGCAGCGGACGCCGCCGCAGCGGCACCGGTGGCGCTCATGCGCCACACCCCGGCGTCTCACCGTCGGAGCCGGCCGGCCAGGTACAGAACCGAAACTCGTTCCAGCCGACGCGCGGATCATCGGCGCGGCCGATGTCGGTCAGCGGACCGTGGTCGATCCAACGTCGGATCAACGTGACCCTCACCGGTTCGTCGTCGGCGTATTCGCGCCGGAGCCACTCGATGGTCGGAGCCCACAGGTCGCGCCGCACGTCGAGCCGCACTCGCTCCTGCCACTTCTTCCACCGGTACTGGCGAAACGCGCCGACGATCGGATCGAACTCGGGAACGTCCCACACCACGACCCGGCCTGAGGCCAGCTGGATCTCGGCTCGCACGTCGAGCGACTGCGCGCGCGGGTTTGGGCTGAACACCGCCCAGTCCTGTACGAGCCCCGCTTCGGTCGCCGGCCTCCACAGCGGCTCGAGCTGTGAGCGCATCGGTCCGGCGGGCAGGTTCGGCAACGTGATCCATGCGCCGAGCACGACCAGTGCGAGCGCCACGACGGCACGACCGAACGCCGAGGACACGATCGCCGAGTGGGCGTCGGGTTTCTCGACGTCTGCTGCGCGCTCGGCCACGGGCTCCATCATCGCAACTCCGCCCGGCCAGACCGGTCACGGTCGCAGTCGCGGCGTGTCGCGCTCGCCCGAACGTGAGGACCGCGGCGGCGCCGACGGTCAGGAACGGAGCTGGTCGGCGAGCGACTCGGTAGCGTCGATGAACTCCTCGACCATGTCGATCACGACCTGGCCCGCCGACTTCGGCTGGTTCATGTCGCCGACGATCTGGCCGACGAAGTAGTTCGAGAGCTCGGCGGCGCCGGACCCCTCGGTGTACGCCGCACGGGCGATCCGCTTCTGCGCCTGGTTCGTGAGGATCGGCTGGAGCGGCATGCCGAGCGGATCGGGTGTGTCGGCGCGCTCCCACTCCTCGGTCCACGCCGACTTCAGCATGCGGGCGTGCTTGCCGGTCAGCGAGCGAGACCGGATCGTGTCGGCCGAACTCGCCGCGAGGAACTTCTGCTTCACCACCGGATGGGTCTCGGCTTCGTCGGTGGTCAGCCACACCGAGCCGCACCAGATGCCGGCTGCGCCGAGCGCCATCGCCGCCGCCATCTGCCGGCCGCGGCCGATGCCGCCCGCGCCCAGCACCGGGATGTCGACGGCGTCGACGATCTCGGGAATGAGGACCATCGTGCCGATCTCACCGGTGTGGCCGCCCGCTTCGGAGCCCTGCGCGATGATCACGTCGACGCCGGCCGCCTGGTGCCGCTCGGCGTGTTGCGGCCGTCCGGCGAGCGCACCGACCAGGCGGCCTTCCTCCTTCACCCGGTCGATCATGAACTGCGGTGGCGGGCCGAGCGCGTTGACGACGAGCACGGGCGAATGCGCGAGTGCGATGTCGAGCTGAGGCATCGCATTGTTCGCACTGAACGGAGCGTTGCCGTCGTTGCCGGCCACCGCGGTGGGGGTGGCTCCGTCGTCGTCGGCGGGGAGCTCGGGGACGTCGTAGCGATCGAGGATGTCGTTCACGAACTCGCGGTGCGTGTCGGGGATCAGCTGGCGGATGTCGTCGAGCGAGTATCCCCCGTCCTCGTCGCCCGCGTACTTCGCCGGCACGATCAGGTCGACGCCATAGGGTCGGTCGCCGATCTCGGCCTCGATCCACGCAAGGTCGATCTCGAGCTGCTCGGGCGTGTGTGCGACGGCGCCGAGGACGCCCATGCCGCCCGCCTTGCTCACCGCGGCGACGACGTCGCGGCAGTGGCTGAAGGCGAGGATCGGGAACTCGATCCCGAACAGGTCGGTGACGGCGGTCTTCATGGACTCAGTCTTGCCCCGGACGCCGACCTCGCCCCAGTCGGGGCCCTGCGAGCGTCGGGTCGCCGAATCGACCGTCATCCGGGTCGGCCGCGTGTTCCGTAGACCCAGCGAACACCATCCACCCCGTCAACCACCCCGCCAAATGGAGTACCACCCCATGCGCAAGACCTTCCTGACCGCCGCCGTCGCCGCCACGCTCGGCGCCGTCACCTTCCTGCCCACCGGTGCGGATGCCGCACCGAAGCCGACCCTCGCCGAGATCCTCCTCTCCGACTCGGACACCGACGACGAGAACGGGTTCGACAACCGTCCCTACGACTTCGACATCGTCACCCAGGCCGTGCTGCTGTTCCCGGACCTCGTCGCCGCGGCCAGCAATCCCGATGCCGAGCTGACCGTCTTCCTGCCCGACGACCGTGCGTTCCGCCGACTCGCCCGCGAGTTCACCGGCGAGTGGATCCGCGACGAGGCCGAGGTCTTTGCGGTCGTCGCCTCGCTCGGACTCCCGACGGTCGAAGCAGTGCTGACCTACCACATCGTTCCCGACTCCATCAATCTCGGCAAGGTGCTGCAGTCCGATGGGGCCGTGCTCCCGACGTTGTCCGGCGGCACGTTCACCGTCGACGTCCAGGGCGACCCGGTGACGGGCGTCCGGCTGATCGACAACGACCCGAACGACACCGACCCGAAGGTCAAGCGGGCCAACGTCGGCGGAAGCGCCGCGAACGGGTGGGCGCACGGCATCGACCGCGTGCTGCGCCCGATCGACCTGCCGTGATCCGCTCGGCCGGACGTCGACCGGCCGCTCATCTCCCCTGACGCTGGAATCCCCCGCCCGCGTCCTCAGCGTTCGTCGCCGCCTCACGATTTCGCCGTGGGCGGCGACGTTCGCGTTCGGGCTCCTCGGGATTCGTCGCCCGCTCGCGATGGCAGGGTGCCCGCGCTCGGGCCATGCTGAGGGCTGATGGGGGAGACGTACGAGTTCGCCGACTGCGTCGTCGACGAGGAACGGTACGAGGTCCGGCGGAGTGGCGAGACAGTCCACGTCGAGCCACAGGTGTTCGACGTCATCGTGCACCTCATCCGCAACCGGGGCCACGTGGTGTCCAAACACGAACTCCTCGACGCCGTGTGGGGTGACCGGTTCGTGTCGGAGTCCGCCCTCGCCACCAGGATCAACGCCGCCCGACGCGCCTTGGGCGACGACGGCACCCGCCAGGCCGTGATCAAGACCGCCTTCGGGCGCGGGTACGAGTTCGTCGCCGAACTCACGTCGGGTATGCCTTCGATGCCCTCCACCCCGCCCGGATCGGCACCGGTTGCGCCCGTCGGCCACGACGTGGTGCGCGTGGTCGAAGCCGGCGGCGGCGACCGGCTCGCCTACGCGGTGTCAGGCAGCGGACCGCCCTTGGTCAAAGCGGCGAATTGGATGACCCACATCGAATTCGA
>JBCBDK010000313.1:0-5435 GCA_038529675.1 Actinomycetota bacterium | reverse complement strand
GTGGTCGGCTGCCTCATGCTGCTCCCGGGCCTCGGCATCGTCGCCGGCGGGAGCACGCTCGCGATCGCACAGATCGCCGCCACCGACGACGACGGCTACTACTCGTTCACGCTCGAACGGGTCGAGTCCGCTGGCGTCGCCGTTGCCACGACCGATGTGTGGTTCGACGCCGCCGAAGGCGATGCCCCCTGGCTCTTCGATCTCCTCGACGTCGACATCCGACTCCGCGTCGACGGCGCCGGCGCGTCCGACGAGGCCTTTGTCGGCGTCGCCCGCGCGGTCGACGTCGAGCGCTACCTCGCGGGATCCTCGTGGTCCGAGGTGACCGAGCTGGACGATCGGTCGCCGCGCTATCGAGAGGTCGACGGCAGCAACATCATCGGGGCACCTGCGGAGCAGGCATTCTGGGTCGAGTCCGCAGTCGGGACGGGAACACAGGAGTTGACCTGGGATGCCCGAGGCGGGCGTTGGTCGGTGGTCGTGATGAACGCCGACGGATCCCCGTCCGTCGATGCCGACGTCGAGATCGGTGCTCGTTCCGGTGTGGTCGTCCCGACCGCGATCACGCTGCTCGTGGTGGGTGGACTCATCGTCACCACCTCGATCGTGCTGATCGTCCTTGGCGCCCGCGGCCGCCGGTCGAACGACGGGCCGGGCGCTGAGCAGCAGGTGTGGGACGATCAGCCGGCCGCCGACGGCGGGGCGGTCGATCTCACATCGTTCCCGCCGCCCGCCGTGCCGGTGGACGACGGCGATCGCGAGCAAGCACTCGTCCGCTGACCGGTCGACGCCGCCCGCATGGTCTCACCGGATCTACTCCCAGGGGAGTAGATCGGAAGCCTCCCGGTGCAGGATTCGCCGTCTCATGGTGAAGCTCATCATGGAGGCATGATCGAAGTCAGCCACCTCACCAAGGCGTACGGCGAGACACTCGCCGTCGACGACCTGTCCTTCACCGTCCAGCCCGGCATCGTCACCGGCTTCCTCGGCCCCAACGGCGCCGGCAAGTCCACGACGATGCGGATGATCCTCGGCCTCGATGCCCCGACGTCGGGCACGGCCACCGTCAACGGCCGAGACCTCTCGGCGCACGAAGCGCCCCTCTCGTCGATCGGTTTCCTGCTCGAAGCCGGAGCGGTCCATCCGAGTCGATCGGCACACGACCATCTGCGGGCGTTGGCCGTCACGAACGGCATCAGTACGGCCCGGGTCGACCACGTACTCGACGTCGTCGGCCTGGGCGAGGTCGCCAAGCGCCGCAGCGGGGGCTTCTCGCTCGGCATGGGGCAACGTCTCGGGATCGCCGCCGCCCTCCTCGGCGATCCCGAGGTCGTGATGCTCGACGAGCCGGTCAACGGCCTCGACCCCGAAGGCATCCAGTGGATTCGCCGCCTCCTCCAGGACCTCGCCCGCGAGGGCCGCACCGTGTTCGTCTCCTCGCACCTGATGAGCGAGATGGAGTTGATGGCGGAACACTTCGTGATCATCGGTCGCGGGCGGTTGATCGAGGACATCTCCGCCGACGGGCTGCGCGCCATGGCGGCCGGCGAGACGACGCAGGTCGGCGCCGACCGCCTCGACGACCTCGTCTCGTTGATGAGCGCCGACGGCGTGAACATCGGCTCGACCGATCGCGAAACGGTCCGAGTGTCGGGTCTCGATGCCGATCGGATCGGTGCGATCGCCCGCGACGCCGGGATCGCGCTCACCCGACTCGTTCCCGAACAGCGATCGCTCGAGGACGTGTTCATGAGCCTCACCGCCGACGCCGTCGAGTACCACGGCGTCGACACCACGGCGGTTGCGGCATGACGACCCACTCCGAGATCGACCCCGTTCCCGACCCGACCCCGACCAGCACCAAGGACCCCGCCATGACCTCCACCCTCACCGCCGCCCCAGTGGCATCCGAGACTCGACCGACGACGAACCCGCGACCGACGACGAACCCGCGACCGACGCGCACACCCTCAGCCGCCCGAAGCAACCGTGTCACGACGTGGTCCGTGATCAAGGGTGAATGGATCAAGTTCTGGTCCGTTCGCTCGACCTCGTTCACGCTGGTCGCAGCCGGCATCGCCACGGTCGTGTTCGGCATGATCTTCTCGGCGGTCGCCGACTCCGACACCGCGCCTGGCCCGGCGGCGCTGCTCACCGACCCGGTCGAGGTCGCACTCGCGGGGGTGGGCATCACCGAGATGATCGTCGGCGTACTCGGCGTGATGATCGTGGCCGGCGAGTACTCGACCGGTCTGATCCGCACGTGGTTCGCCAGCGCCGGTGCCCGCCGCCGCGTGATCGTCGGCAAGGTCGTCGTGCTCGCCTCGTCGGTGTTCGCGATGGCGGCGATCGCCAGCACCCTCGCGATCGCCGCCGGTCAGGCCGTGTACGCCGGCGCCGAACCGACCGTGCCGCTGTCGGAGACGCTCGATGTCATCCTCGGCACGTCGCTGTACCTCACCGGGATCGGACTCATCGGTATCGCCCTCGGGTTCCTGCTCCGCTCGACCGCCGGCGGTATCGGCACCTTGGTCGGCGGCGTGTTCATCGGCCCGAACCTCCTGAACCTGCTCCCCGACAGCATCACCGACGTGTTCATGCGGTTCCTGCCCTCCGAAGCTGGAGCTGCGATGATGAGCCAGGTGTCCGACCCCGATCTGCTCAGCACCGGTCCCGCCTACGCGGTGTTCACGGCCTGGGTGATCGGGCTGCTCATCATTGCGGGCGTGATGGTCCGGCGCCGAGACGCATGAGCGACCCGGTCGGCGTGCGCGTGCTCGGTTGGCTGCGCGCCGACGTCCGGCGATTCGACCTCGCCGTCGCCGCCACCACGATGGCGATGGGCAATCTGCTCCTGATCGGGGCGCCCGACCGATTCGACACCGGCTGGCCCGAAGTGGCCGCCGGTGTCGGCGCGTTCGGGCTGGTGCTGTTCCGCCGCTACCGACCGCCCGCTCTCCTCGTCGTCGCCATGGTCTGGACCGCCGTCCACATCGGGATCTACCAGCGCCCGACGCCGACGATCTTCGCCGTCATCGTCTTGCTCGCCACCACGTGTGTCCGTCTCGAACGGTGGCCGGCGATCGGGGTCGGGGCCGGCATCGGTGTCAGCCTCTACGTGCTGGGCCTCATCAGCAACGATGCCGAACTCGGCGACGCCAGGGCCGTGATCGGGATCGCGTGGACCGCCATGTCGGTCGGGATCGCCGACGCCGTCCGCTCCTGGCGCCGCTACCGAGAGTCGGCCGACGCACAGCTCCGATCGACGCTGCTCGCCGCCGAGGCGCGCACGCGCCAGGAGGTCAGCGAGGAACGCTTGGCGATCGCTCGGGAACTGCACGACCTGCTCGCCCACAACCTGTCGGTCATGAACGTGCAGACAGGTGCGGCACAGCACCTCCTGCGCAGCGATCCCGACCGGGCCGAGGAGTCGCTGGCAGCGGCCCGGGCCGCGGGCCGGAACGTCTTGGACGAACTGCGTGAACTGCTCTCGGTACTCCGCCACGACGACACCGCCGAAGGGTCACCGACTGCGTCGCTGCCGACCGTCGACGAGCTCCCGGCGCTCGTCGACACGATGCGGTCTGCGGGCATGACGGTCGAGTGGAGGCGAGCGGGCGAGCCTCGATCGCTGGCCCCTGCGGTGTCGCTCGCCGCCTACCGCATCGCCCAGGAGGCACTCACGAATGCGGCGAAGCACGGTGCGGGTGCGGCCGACTTCGACACGGTGTGGGGCGACGACGGTGTCACGCTCCGCGTCGCCAACCCGTCTCCCGAACCCACGGGCCGGGCAGGAGGCCACGGGCTGGTCGGCATGCGCGAACGAGCCGCCGCCAACGGCGGCCACCTCGCCGCCGAGCACCATGACGGCCGGTTCGTCGTCACGGCCTGGCTGCCGTCGGCGACACGACCTGCCGACGGGCCGGATCATGGCAGGACGGTGACCGCGTGACGACTCGGGTCGTGCTCGTCGACGATCAGGCGCTCATCCGCGCCGGCTTCCGGGCAATCGTCGACTCGGCGCCCGACCTCGAGGTGGTCGGCGAGGCGGACGACGGGACTGCCGCACTCGACGTCGTTCGAGGGGCGCGTGCCGACGTGGTGCTGATGGACATCCGGATGCCGGGTCAGGACGGGATCGCGACCACCCGGGCGATCGCAGCGGACGACGACCTCGCCGGCGTCCGCGTGATCGTGCTGACCACGTTCGAACTCGACGAGTACGTCGTCGCCGCGATGGAAGCGGGCGCCAGCGGATTCCTGGACAAGGGAGTCGACCCGGAGGTGCTGCTCGATGCGATCCGCGTGGTTGCGGCGGGCGAGGCACTCCTCACGCCGCGGGCGACGAGATCGCTCCTCGCCTCGATGCGTTCGTCGTCGCCGGGCAAGCCGCTCGACGAGGCAACGCTGCAACACCTCACGACCCGCGAGCGCGAGGTGTTGGCGCTCGTCGGGCGCGGCCTGTCGAACGAGGAGATCGCGTCGGAGCTGTTCCTCTCACCGCTGACGGCGAAGACGCACGTGAGCCGGGCGATGACGAAGCTGCACGCTCGCGATCGAGCGCAGCTCGTCGTCATCGCGTTGCGGACCGGGCTGACGCCGATCGACGACCTCTGATCGCGTTCGCCGGGTCGCCCCATCGGGTGCGCTGACCCCCGAGGCTCGGTCGACGCAGTCGGGGCCATGGACGTGGCCGGCGCCGCCCCACGTCCGCCGTGAGGTCGAGACCCTCGTGTGTTCGCCGTGTCCGGTTTCGGGCGCGGCGTTCGCGGGCCACGTACCGCTCCATGTCGGGGTGCAGCATCGTTCGCGACTCCTCACGAGAGCCGGCAGCCGACGGGCTGCCGGTCGAGGACGTGGTGGGTTGCGTCTGGGTGGTGCATGTGCGACTCGTTTCCGATCGGTGGTCGTCGTTGACGAGCACCACCAAGATCGCGAGCGCTTACCGATCGCTTTCCGCCGCGGATTTCTCAGTGACAGGGGCCGAGGCAACTGTGATGATCGAACGAGGCTCAGCGGACGGACCACCGGTTCGAGACTCGAACGCCGCCCGGTCGAGCCGAAGGAGGAGGGATGGGTCCAGCAACGGACTACCAGCGTGGGGACATTCTGTTCTACGCACCGAAGGACGTCGCGACGTTCGCCGAGTTGGAGGACGAGTCAGGATTCGACGGGAAGTTCCCGAGAGTGGCCGCGTTCTCGCAGGGTTATCCGTACGTCTATTCACAGGAACCGCCACCGCCGCGGACGTCGAGTGACGCCGATGACTTCAAACCGTGGTTCCACGTCGCGATCGTCACCGACGTCGACGCCGACGGGACGGTTCACGCGATCGGCTTCGACACCGAGACGACCGAGACGCAGGCGAATCTCCAGCTCGAGCAGCTCACATTCGATCCGGCCGTTCTCGGGGAGAAGTACGAACTGAGCGTGCG
>JBCBDK010000312.1:0-5447 GCA_038529675.1 Actinomycetota bacterium | reverse complement strand
AAACGCAAGGACCTCGAGGTCCGCAACGCCGGCCTCCACGAACGCCAGCAGATCCTCGAGCGTCGAATCGCGGAAGGGGAGCGTCGTCTCGAAGCCGACCGGGAGGCGCGCGCGGCAGCCGAGGAACGGCGCGTCCAGATCGAGCGATCGCTCACGGCGATCGATCGGCTCGCCGCGCTGGTCGACGGCCACCGCACGGTCGTCGACGCCCACCACGCCGAACTCGCCGAGACCATGCGCAAGCAGAGCGACGAGGTTCGCGACCTCACGACCGAGCTCGAACGGCTCCGCAAGGACCGCAGCGAGAAGGAGCAGTCGCTCGAAGCCACCCGCGAGCGCGCCCGCAAGGCCGAGCTGGAGGAGCACGAAGCGAAGGTCCGCCTCGAGTCCGCGATCGAAACACTGCGCCGCGACCTCGACATCGAGCCGGCCACCGCCGAAGCCGCCGAGCTGCCCGAACTGCCCGAAGGAGCCACCGCTGCCGGCAGGGTCCGCGAGCTCGAACGTGAGCTGAAGCTGCTCGGGCCGATCAACCCGCTCGCACTCGAGGAGTTCACCGAGCTGCAACAGCGCCACACGTTCCTCGAGGAGCAGCTCGACGACGTCCGCTCCACCCGGCGCGAGCTGGCACGGGTGATCGCCGCCGTCGACGCCGAGATCCAGAACGTGTTCGCCTCGGCGTTCGCCGACGTCAGCGAGAACTTCACCCAGCTGTTCGGCCTGCTGTTCCCGGGCGGCTCGGGCAAGCTCAAGCTCACACACCCCGACGATCTGCTCAACACGGGCATCGAGGTCGAGGCCAAGCCGTCGGGCAAGAACGTCAAGAAGCTGTCGCTGCTGTCCGGCGGTGAACGCTCGCTCACCGCGCTGGCCTACCTGTTCGCCGTGTTCCGCTCCCGCCCCTCGCCCTTTTATGTGATGGACGAGGTGGAGGCGGCGCTCGACGACGTCAACCTGCACCGGTTCCTCGGGCTCATCGCCGAGTTCCGCAAGGACGCCCAGCTCATCATCGTGTCCCATCAGAAGCGGACGATGGAGGCCGGCGACGTGCTGTGTGGGGTGTCGATGCAACCGGGTGGCTCGTCGAAGGTCATCACCGAGAAGGCCTCGGGCGACCGCGTCGACGCTGCCGCGGACGCCGCCGCGGCTGCCACGCCCGCCCCCGCGACCTGACGCACCCGGCAACACAGAGCTCCCGCTGCGCGACGTCGTGGCGATCGCCGGCCCTGCCGTTCGCGCACGCCAGCTCGGGCGACGTGCCAGGTAGCGTCGCTGGGCGATGGGAGCTGTCGAGATCCTGCTACTGGTCCTCATCGCCCTCGTGGTGGTGTTCGGGATCGGTGTCGTCGTCCTCAACCGCCGCCGCGCCGGCGATGCATCGGCGCCCGCGGCCCCGCCCCGCCGCCCCGCAGCGCCGCCACCCAGAGACGGTGGCAAGCCCGGCTCGATCCTCGAACAGCGCGACACCGGCGACACCGCCGTCCTCGAACGCGAACCCGTCGAGCTCGAACCGGAGCCGGAGCCCGAACCAGAGCCGGCGACACTTCGTGAGCGACTCGCCAAGGCTCGTTCGACCTTCGCCGGTGCGATCGCCGGCGTGCTCGGCCGCTCGGGCATCGACGAGGAGTCGTTCGAGGACCTCGAGGAAGCGCTCCTGCGCGCCGACATCGGCGTCGGCATCGCCGAGGAACTCCTCGGATCGCTGCGCGACCGTGTCGACGCGAAGGAGATCACCGAACCGTCCGCACTGCTCGACGCACTCGCCGACGACATGAAGAGGCGCCTCGCCGGATCGGACCGATCACTGCACTTCGCGGAGCGAACGGCGGGCGAGCCGAACGTGTGGATGTTCGTCGGCGTGAACGGGGTCGGCAAGACGACCACGATCGGCAAGCTGTCGAAGCATCAGGTCGACGCTGGTCGGTCGGTGCTGCTGGCGGCGGGCGACACCTTCCGCGCCGCTGCAGCCGAGC
This sequence comes from Actinomycetota bacterium, assembly GCA_038529675.1. GTDB lineage: Bacteria > Actinomycetota > Acidimicrobiia > Acidimicrobiales > Ilumatobacteraceae > Ilumatobacter_A. The sequence continues at coordinate 3,474 of JBCBDK010000312.1, read as the reverse complement.
AACTCGGCACGTGGGCCGAGCGTTCGGGCTCGGAGTTCGTCCGGGGTGCCGAGGGCGGTGACCCGAGCTCGGTGATCTTCGACGGTGTCGAGTCGGCCGCGTCGAAGGAGATCGACCTGGTCATGGCCGACACCGCCGGCCGGCTGCACACCAAGTCGAACCTGATGGACGAACTCCGCAAGGTCCGCCGAGTCGCCGAGAAGGGCGCCGGCGAGGTGACGGAGACCCTGCTCGTCATCGACGCGACCACCGGGCAGAACGGGCTGAACCAAGCCCGGGAGTTCAACGACGCCACCGATGTGACCGGCGTGGTGCTGACCAAGCTCGACGGGTCGGCCAAGGGTGGCATCGTGTTCGCCATCGAGACCGAACTCGGGATCCCGGTCAAGCTCGTGGGCATCGGCGAGACGATCGGCGACCTCATCCCGTTCGACCCCGCCGACTTCGTCGACGCCCTCCTCGAACACTGACCTCGCAGCTCGCTCGTCGTCCGCTGCGCTTCCTCCTCGTGTCGCGTCCGGCTCGTCGCTGGCGCTTCCCTCGCCGGTGTGACACGCGTGAGCGTCGGTGCCCGCTGTCGGCGCTGACGCCTCGCACTTCCTGGCACGGCAGACCCCGGTAGCCTCGAAGCCGCATGTTCGACACTCTGTCCGGCCGTCTCGAAGGCATCGTCAAGAAGATTCGCGGCAAGGGCCGCCTCACCGAGGCCGATGTCGACGAGGTGATGAAGGAGATCCGGACGGCGCTGCTCGAAGCCGACGTCAACGTCACCGTCGTCCGCTCGGTCTGCAACCGCATCCGTGAACACGCCATCGGCGCCACCCGCTCGAAGGCCCTCGATCCCGGCCAGCAGGTCGTCAAGGCCGTCAACGACGAGCTGACACGCGCCCTCGGCGGCGAGACCCTCAGCATCACCTACAACCCGAAACCGCCGACGGTCGTCCTCATGGCGGGCCTCCAGGGTTCGGGCAAGACCACCAACTCGGCCAAGCTCGCCAGTTGGTTCAAGTCCCAGGGCCGCCAGCCCCTTCTCGTCGGCGCCGACCTGCAGCGTCCGGCCGCCGTCGAGCAGCTCCGTACGCTCGGCACCCAGATCGACGTGCCCGTGTTCTCCGACCCGGAGGATCCGGTCCTCACCGCCGCCGCCGGGCTCGAGGAGGCCAAGCGACTCGGTCGCGACGTCCTCATCGTCGACACCGCCGGCCGACTGTCCATCGACACCGAGATGATGGAGCAGGTCCGGCTCATCTCCGGTGCCGTCGACCCCGACTACACCTTCCTCGTCATCGACGCGATGACCGGTCAGGACGCCGTCCAGACCGCCCAGGCGTTCGACGAGACGCTGCGCATCGATGGCGTCATCATGTCGAAGCTCGACGGCGACGCCCGAGGTGGCGCCGCGCTGTCGGTGAAGGAGGTCATCGGCCGCCCGATCGCGTTCGCCTCCACCGGTGAGAAGCTCAGCGAGTTCGAGCAGTTCCACCCCGACCGCATGGCCGGCCGGATCCTCGGTATGGGCGACATGCTGACGCTGATCGAACAGGCCGAACGTGCCTTCGAGCAGGATCAGGCCGAGCAGGCGGCGGCGAAGTTGATGGAGGGGCAGTTCACCTTCGACGACTTCCTCGATCAGATGCAGCAGATCAAGAAGATGGGCTCGCTCAGCTCGATCATCGGGATGATGCCGGGCATGCCCAAGGAGCTGAAGAATGCCGAGATCGACGACGATGCCCTGAAGCCGATCGAGGCGATGATCACCTCCATGACGCCCGAGGAGCGCGCCTATCCGAAGCTCATCAACGGCAGCCGCCGTGCCCGCATCGCCAACGGGTCGGGTACGACGGTCGGCGACGTCAACAAGCTCGTCAAGCAGTTCGACGAGATGCAGAAGATGATGAAGAAGATGGGCGTCCTCGGCGGAGCTGGCGGCAAGAAGGGGAAGAAGGGCAAGAAGGGCCCGAAGCGCCCCAAGGGGCTGCCGCCGGGCGTCGACTTCGAGCCTGGCAACGTCGACCTGCCTGGCCTCCCCGGGACCCCCGGGATGCCCGGGCTCCCAGGCCTGCCCCGCTGAACCCCGTCCACCGGTTCGCCGGATCGGCCGCCGACCCGAGGCGGGCAGCTGCCGTCGCCATCGTGTCTCGACGGGTGACCGACGGCCCCGGTGCCGTGAAGCTCGCCGCCCGATAGCGTACGAGCGCCCCTACCTCGCATCCAGGAGTGACGAAGACACATGGCAGTGAAACTGCGACTCACCCGCGTCGGCAAGACCAAGCAGCCCCAGTACCGCATCGTGGCCGCCGATTCGCGTTCGCCCCGTGACGGGCGGTTCATCGAGATCCTCGGTCAGTACAACCCGCGCGAAGAGCCCTCGCTGATCAACCTCGACAACGACAAGGCCGTGGCCTGGCTCCAGCAGGGCGCCCAGCCGACCGAGCGTGTCGCCAAGCTCTTGACGATCTCCGGTGCGATGGAGCAGTTCGAGAACGCCAAGGCCGGCAAGTGAGCGACACCGCTCCCGCCGCTGTGGCGGTCCTGACCCACATCGTCAAGTCGATCGTCGACGATCCGGATGCCGTCTCCGTCGAGGTCGACGAGTCCGGTGCCCGTCCGGCACTGAACGTCCGCGTGGGCGAGGGTGACCTCGGCCGCGTCATCGGCCGCCGTGGCCGCACCGCTGCCAGCATCCGCACGGTCACCCGTGCCGCTGCCAGCAAGGACGACGTCGAGATCGACATCGAGTTCCTCGACTGAGGACGTCGCCCACGAATTCGTTCGGGGCAGGAACTCACATGCCGTCGACGCCGCCCGAGGGTTGGCTCTCCGTCGGCCACCTGCGCCGTCCTCACGGCCTCCGTGGCGACGTGTTCGTCCAACTCACGACCGATCGGGTCGATCGGCTCGACCCCGGTTCGGAACTGTTCGGCGCCGGCCGCACGTTCACCGTCGATCACTCCCGGCGGGCGGGCAACGGCCGGTTGATCGCCAAGTTCCACGAGATCGCCGATCGCACCGACGCCGAGCGCGTCGTCAACACCGAACTGTTCGGTGCACCGATCGACGACCCCGACGCACTGTGGGTCCACGACCTCATCGGCCGACACGTCGTCGACCAGCACGGTGTCGACCGGGGCGCGTGTACCGCCGTGGTCGACAATCCGGCGGCCGATCTACTCGAACTCGCCGACGGGTCGCTGGTGCCGATGAACTTCGTCACCGAGGTCGGTGACGTCATCGCCGTCGACGTGCCGGACGGCTTGTTCGACCATGACTGAGCTCGAACGGACCGACGCGGAACGGACCGACACGGAACGGACCGACACGGACGAGACCTCGCCGGCCCTGCGGATCGACGTGTTCTCCATCTTCCCCGAGGTCGTCGACGACTTCTGCTCGGCGAGCCTGCTCGGCAAGGCGCGGACGAACGGCCTGCTCGATCTCCGCTGTCACGACCTGCGCGACCACACCCACGACGTG
>JBCBDK010000311.1:0-5468 GCA_038529675.1 Actinomycetota bacterium | reverse complement strand
AAGAACGCAACGACTCCGACCCCCAACGTTCTCCAAGAACGCAACGACTCCGACCCCCAACGTTCTCAGGGGGTGACGTCGTGGTACTTGCGGAGGTTGCCGACGACGTCGTCGAAGCGGTCTCGATCGAGTGCGCTCCCCTCGCGGCGCACGTCGCCGTCGTCGAGGCGCAGCAGGCGGTCGACCTTGGCCCAACTCGGGCGTCCCTTCGGATCCCATCCGCCGGACCCGACCGGCACGTGGTCGTTGCGACCCTTGTTCTTCGAGGTGAGCGGCACGCCAGCCCAGTCGTCGCCGGTCCGCCCGACGATCACGACGGGACGATCCTTGCCCCGGTTCGCATCCTCCCGGAACGGCACCCACGCCCACACCACCTCACCGGGGTCGGCGTCGCCGTCCGCCTCGGGTGAGTACGAGATCCGGACCCGATCGTCCACGTGCTCGGTCCGCCGATCAGCCCGCTTCGTCGTCTTCTTCGCGATGCCGTCGCGTTCTCGCTGTGCGGCCTGCACCTGCCGGAACAGGCGCAAGAGGATGTCGAGCCACTTCACCATGGGTCTCCCTTCGATCGTCGGTCACGTGCGAGCACGGGTCACCCCTCGAACACGTCGGTGGCAAGCAGGTCGTCGAACGTCTCGCGACGAACGACGAGCCGGGCATCTCCATCGCGGCAGAACACCACGGGCGGTCGCGTGATCTTGTTGTAGTTCGACCCCATCGACTGCCCGTACGCGCCCGTGACGGGCATCGCGAGCAGGTCCCCGACCACCACGTCGTCGGGGAGCTGCGCCGCGAACGCGAGCACGTCACCCGACTCACAGTGCTTGCCGACGAGCCGGACGGTCGCCGGACGCCCGGCGTCGACGGCCCGCGGGAGGAAGGCCTCGTAGCCCGAGCCGTACAGGACGGGCCTCGGGTTGTCGCTCATGCCGCCGTCGACGGCGACATACGTGCGCACGCCGGGGATCTCCTTCACCGTACCGACCGTGTACACCGTCATCGCCGCCCCGGCGGCGATCGCACGACCCGGTTCGACCGACACCCGAGATCGCACCCCCAACGCGTCGCACGCGTCGAGCAGCACGTTGCCCCACTGCGTGATCGACGGGGCCTCTTCGCCGTCGACGTACGCAACACCGAGCCCTCCGCCGAGCACCAACTCAGGCAGGTCGAGCGGGATCGCCCACCCGGCCATCACCTCGGCCGCCTTCGCGAATGACGAGGCCTCGAAGACGTTCGAGCCGATGTGACAGTGCACCCCGACCAGCTGCATCGACGCCGACCGTCGAGCCCGTTCGATCGCCCGATCGGCGTCACCGTTGCCGAGGTTGAAGCCGAACTTGGAGTCGTCCTGACCGGTCGAGATGAACTCGTGCGTGTGCGCGGCGACGCCCGGCGTGATGCGCAGCACGACCGCCGGTGTCGGACCGACCCCGTCCGCAGCGAGCGCATCGAGTCGGTCCATCTCGTCGAACGAGTCGACGATCACGTGGCGCACACCCGCCTCGATCGCACCGCGCAGCTCGGTGAGGGACTTGTTGTTGCCGTGGAGCGTGCAGGCCGATGCCGGCACCCCGGCCGACATCGCCACGTGGAGCTCGCCGCCCGACGCGACGTCGAGGAGGAGCCCCTCGTCGTAGGCCAGCCGAGCCATCGCCCGGCACAGGAACGCCTTCGTCGCGTACACGACCCGCTCGTGACCGAAGGCGGCGACCGCCTCGCGGCAGCGGGCGCGCAGATGCGCCTCGTCGTAGACGAACACCGGTGTGCCGTACTCGGCGGCGACGTCGGCGACCGAGCACCCACCCACGGCGACGTACCCGTCGGCCCCGACCGTGACGTTGTCGGACAGCAGTCGCCGAGGCAGCGAGCCCGACGCACGTGCCGCCGACCGGTCCACGGTCACATCTCTTCCGGTGCGTCGATCCCAAGCAGACCGAGCGCACGCTCGAGGACCCGGGCGGTCAGATCGGCGAGCGCGAGTCGACTCGTGCGCACCGGCTCGTCGGACTGCAGGACCGGACACGCCTCGAAGAAGGACGAGAACGCCGACGCCAGTTCGTAGACGTACGTGCACAACTTGTGCGGGCTGAACGTCGCGAGCGACGCCTCGACCGCGCCGGGGAGGCCCAGCACCGCGATGGCGAGTGCGTGTTCGGCGGGCTCGCGAAGCTCGATCGATGCCCCGCGCACGTCGGCACGATGCACGCCGGCCCGGCGGAAGATCGAGCAGATCCGAGCGTGTGCGTACTGCAGGTACGGGCCGCTGTTGCCCTCGAAGGCGAGCATTCGGTCCCAGTCGAACACGTAGTCCTTCACGCGGTCGGTCGACAGGTCCGCGTACTTCACCGCACCGATGCCGACCATCCGTGCCACCGTGCGGCGAGCATCACCCGACAGCGACGGGTTCTTCTCCGCGATCGCCGCTTCGGCCCGGTCGATCGCCTCGTCGAGCAGCTCGATCAGCTTGACGGCGTCGCCTGAGCGGCTCCGGAGCATCTTGCGGTCCTCACCGAGCACCGACCCGAACGGGACGTGGACTGCCTCGGTCGGCGGCGTCAGGAACCCGGCCATGCGGCACACCTCGAACACCATCTGGAGATGCTGCGCCTGGGGGGCGCCGACGACGTAGAGCATGAGATCGGCGCCGAGCCGCTCGACGCGGTCGACGACGCACGCGACGTCGGAGGTCGCGTACATGAATGCGCCGGTCCTGCTCTTCGCGATCAGCGGCAACCGATCGCCGTCACGGTTGGTGAACCCCTCGGGGTACACGACCATCGCGCCGTCGTCCTCGTGCAACAGTGCCTGCTCCTCGAGCCGGCCGTACACCCCCTCCATCAACGGCTGGTAGAAGCTCTCGCCGACCAGGTCGTCGTCGGTGAGCAGCACACCCAGCTTGCGATACACGGCGTCGAAGTAGTCGTTCGACATCTCGACGAGTCGGCGCCAGAGGCGATGCGTTTCCTCATCGCCGGACTGCAGCAGCACGACGCGGTCGCGCGCTCGTGCGGCGAACTCCTCGTCGTCGGTGAACTTGGCATTCGCCGCCTTGTAGAAGCCGTCGAGGTCGCCCTGGCCGAGGCCGGCGGCCGCGACGTCCTCGCCGATGTCCAGCAGGTGTTCGATGAGCATCCCGAAGGGGCGGCCCCAATCACCGATGTGGTTCTCACGGATCACCTCGTTGCCCGTGGCCGTCAGCATCCGGACGAGTGAGTCGCCGATGATCGTCGTACGCAGGTGGCCGGCGTGCATCTCCTTCGCGACGTTGGGCGCCGAGTAGTCGACGACGACCGTCTTCGGTTCGGCGACGGTCTCGATGCCGAGCGCCTCGTCGGCCGAGACCTCGGCGAGCCGATCGGCGAGCCAGGCGTCGTCGAACGTGACGTTGATGAAGCCTGGACCTGCGACCTCCGCGGTGCCGACCTCGTCGAACACCCCGGAGTCCACGACTCGCTCCGCGAGCTCGCGCGGGTTCGTGCCCAACCGCTTGGCGAGCGGCAGCGCGCCGTTCACCTGCGCATCGGCGTGATCGGACGGGCGGACCGTCGGATCGGCGTCGGGATGGTCCGGCGCGAGCTCGGCCAACACCGGCTGCAGCGCGTTCGAGAGGTGGGCGATCGGGTCCGACATGCGGCGCACAGTCTGCCGCAAGTACCGCTAGATTGCGGGGTCCCTTGCCCTCGTAGCTCAGGGGATAGAGCACTGGTTTCCGGAACCAGGTGTCGAAGGTTCGATTCCTTCCGAGGGCGCACCGCGCAGGCCACCCACCGTCCGGGTGGCCTGTGTCGCGTCACGGGCCACCTCGGCGTCGGGGCCGACCCGCGCGGTGTCACCGGCCTCGTCGTCCTCGGCCTCAGAGCGAGCCGAGCGCCGACTCGACCGCATCGCGGGTGTAGGCGATGAGCTCGCTCCGAGACATCGATCCACCGCGCTCGACCCACCGTCCGGCCTTGCGATGCAGCGAGATCTCACCCATCGCCGCCTCACGGCGCGCTCGAGAGGACGCGATCCGTCGACGGTCCTGGTCGAGGTTGCCGAGGATGATCGCCGCCGGTTCGAGCCGACCGAGTTCAGCGAGGTTGATGCCCGCCCCCTCGAGCACGACGAACTCGTTGCCGACGTCGCGGTGATCCCGCCAGTACGAGAGCGCGTCGAGCGCGGCGAGCAGACCGGTACGACCGGGAGCACTGACTTGAGAGGTCAGCACGTAGCCGACGAGGTTCGGGACGTGGTGCTCCCGACCGATCTCGAGCACCCGTCGGAACGCCGACGTCGCCTGCTCGACCTCACCGCGTGCGTAGAGCAGCAAGCCGCGGTTGTACTCCACGTGGCCGGAGGCAACCGGGCTGCCGGTCGCATCGGCGACGAGTGCAGCTCGATGGACGTGATCCATCGCCTCCACGAAGTCCATCTGCCCCGCGTACATCTTGAACACCGGGTGAGCGGAGCCCTGCATCGCCTGCTCCACGGCGCGAGGAGGCGTGTCGGTCACCATGACATCGGCCATCTTCGCCGCATCGTCGGTGCGACCGAGGTAGAGCAGCTCGATCGCCGCGTACAGCCGCGCCCAGGACCGATCGCTGGGTGTCGCCCGACAGGCAAGGGCCTGCTCGTTCTCCGCGAGCGCTCCGTCATGCCGACCGCCGAGGAATTCGGCGAACGCGAGGTGCAGGTGAACCGGCGCGGCGACATCCCGTTCGGTCGCCCCGGCTCGATCGGCAGCTCGCGCCGCCCACGACGACGGTTCGGACTCGAGCGTCCAGCGAGACATGAAGAACACGTCACGGAGCAACCGCTCCACGTCGGCGTGCCGCTGGGTGTCGATCGCCCACTGCGTCGCAGCGCGGAGGTTGTCCCAGTCGACGAACAGTTCGGCGACGCCGTCGCCCCACTCGGGTCCGTGGCACCGGGCACCGGCGGTCGCGGCGACGTCGACGACGTGGTCCAGGTGCGCGTTGCGGACCGACGCCCGTTCGCCGCGCTCGGCCAGCTGCCGATCGCCGAACTGCCGCAGCGTCTCGAGCAGCTCGAACCGGGTAGCGCCGCGCTCGGTACGGCGAGTCACCATCGATGCGGCGACGAGCGAGTCGAGCATGGCCCCGACGTCGTGGACCGATGCGTCCGCGCCGAACACGGCGCGGGCGCCCGCCTCGTCGAAGCCGCGTTGGAACACCGAGAGCCGGTCGAACAGACGTCGATGCTCGGCGTCGAGGAGGTCGTACGACCAGCGGACCGTGGCGGCGAGCGTGGCGTGCCGGTCCGGCCGCGCTCCGTCGCCGCTTCGGTCGGCGTCGCGGAGGGTGCGAAACCGCTGGTCGAGACGGTCGCGGAGCTGTCCGATGGTCATCTCCGGCAGCTGCGCCGCAGCGAGTTCGAGCGCGAGCGGGAGACCGTCGAGCGAGCGGCACACGTCGGCGATCGCTTCGGTGTGCTCGCGGGGGTCGAAGTCGGCCACCGCCTCGACC
>JBCBDK010000310.1:0-5471 GCA_038529675.1 Actinomycetota bacterium | reverse complement strand
TCGGCGTCATGCGCGGTGGTGATCCGGTTGCCGGTGCGGTGTACGCACCTGTCGTCGGCGACATGTACTCCGCCGCCGCCGGCCGCGGCGCGTTCCTCGACGACCGGCCGATCGGCGTGTCCGGCTCGGACGAGCTGGCCACGGCACTGCTGGCGACCGGCTTCAGCTACCACATCGGGGGCGAACGAGAGCGACAGGCTCGCCGGATCGCACGCATCCTGCCGCGTGTGCGCGACGTCCGACGCAGCGGATCGGCAGCGATCGACCTCGCAACCGTCGCGGCCGGTCGCGTCGACGGATACTTCGAGGCGTTCATCAACTCCTGGGATGTCGTCGCCGGTGTGCTGCTCGTACGCGAGGCCGGTGGCACCGTCACGTCGTTCGATGGGTCGGCGCTCGATCTCGAGGCGCCGGCGGGCGTGATCGCGTCCTCGCCGGCCCTCCACGACGAGATCGCCGAGCTCGTCCAGGATTGACGATCTGTCAGGATGTTCGCCGCATGGGGCCGCCATGCGGCATCATGTGACCGTGGGAACTCGCATCCTCGCCGTCGAAGACGACGAACGCATCCGTTCGGCCGTCAAGCTCGCGCTCGAAGACGAGGGGTGGATCGTCGACGAGGCCGAGAGTGGCGAAGAGGCGATCGACCTGTTCCAGCGGTCACAGCCCGACGTCGTGCTGATCGACATCATGCTGCCCGGCATCGACGGCTTCGAGCTCTGCCGCACCCTCCGACGTACCAGCGACGTGCCGGTGGTCATGGTCACGGCCCGGAACGACACCCACGACGTCGTGGCCGGTCTCGAAGCCGGTGCCGACGACTACCTCACCAAGCCGTTCGCTCCGAAGGAGCTGTCGGCACGCATCCGTGCGCTGCTCCGCCGGATCCGGCCCGGGACCCCTGCGCACGCCCGGCTCGTGTTCGGCGATCTCGAGCTCATCCCCGACGAGGGCAAGGTGTTGCGCGACGGCGGCGAGGTCCACCTGACCAAGACCGAGTTCCGGCTGCTGTGCGAGCTCGCCGAGAGTCCCGGCAAGGTGCTCAGCCGCGAAGCGTTGCTCGACAAGGTGTGGGGCTACGACTACTTCGGCGACGGCCGTCTCGTCGACGTCCACATCCGCCGACTGCGCACGAAGGTCGAGGCCGACCCGGCCAACCCGCGTCACGTCGTGACGGTGCGCGGGCTCGGCTACCGCCTCCAGACCTGATCGGCCGGACGAGACGCGGTGGGCCCGTTTCGCCGCTCCTCGCGATCGCGGGGGCGCCGCAGGTTCAATGCGCTGGGGCTGCGCGGCCGCATCCTCGCGATCATCTCCCTCGGGTCGATCACGCTCTCGCTGTTCCTCGCGTTCACCACGTACGGGTTGGTGCGATCGAACCTCGTCAACGAGAACGACGAGGCGGCCATCGTCGAATCGCGCCGCAACGCTGCCGAGGTGCTCCGGAGCCTCGGCGCCACCCTTCCCGACGACCCGGCGATCGCGCGCCAGGCACTCGACCGCAGCGGTGTCCAGCGATACATGATCTGGTACCGCGACGAGTACTGGGGCGCTACCCCGCCGTTCGTCGACGAGAACGTGCCCCCCGAGCTCCTCGAGCGGGTCAACGACGAGCGCACCTCGGCACGACAGATCGTCCGCATCGACGGCGAGCTGAACATCGTCGTCGGTCACGCCGTGCCGACGAGCGGCCTCCCGACGTCGTACTACCAGTTCCTGCCGCTCGACGACGTCGACTCGACGCTCAACAACGTGCGTCTCTCCCTGGTGCTCGCGACCGTGATCACGACGAGCCTCGGCGTCCTGCTCGGCGTGTTCGCCGCCCGTCGCGCCGTGCGGCCACTGGCCACCGCCGCACAGGCCGCGTCGGCGATCGCCGGCGGTCGCCTCGACACGCGCCTCGCGCCGAGCGACGACCGCGATCTCCAAGTACTCACCGACTCGTTCAACGGGATGGCACAGGCGCTCGAGCGACGTGTCGAACGCGACGCCCGGTTCGCGTCCGACGTGAGCCATGAGCTGCGCTCGCCCCTCATGACGCTGTCGGCCTCCGTCGAGGTGATGGAAGCTCGCCGCGACGACCTCCCCGAACGCGCGCGCTCCGCGCTCGACCTGCTGTCGGGCGACGTGGTCCGGTTCCAGGGGCTGGTCGAGGATCTGCTCGAGATCTCCCGGTTCGACGCCGGGGCGATCCGACTCCACCTCGAGGAGCTGCTCGCCGCCGAATTCGTCCGCCAGGCGGTGGCGGTCAGCTCGGCCCCCACGACGCCCATCGACGTCGACGAGCGTGCCGAACTCGCGCTGATCCGAGGCGACCGGCGCCGCCTCGCCAGGGTCATCGCCAACCTGATCGACAACGCGCGCGCGTACGGCGGCGGCGAGCCGACGGTCACGATCACCGTGCCCGACGCCGACGACGAGCCGATGTCGACCATCGTGGTCGCGGTGGAGGACCACGGCCCCGGCGTCGCAGCGGACGAACGCGAGCTCATCTTCGAGCGGTTCGCCCGCGGCGGAGCAGCGGGCCGACGAACGGGCAGCGAAGGCGCCGGGCTCGGTCTCGCGCTCGTCGACGAGCACATTCGCCTCCACGGCGGTCGGGTCTGGGTGGAAGATCGACTCGACGGCGAGCAGGGCGCCCGCTTCGTGATCGAGTTGCCCGCCGAGGAGCTGGACGACTGATGGGCCGGCCCCGCCCGCGATCCGTCGCGATCCTCGTCGCCGTTGCGCTGTCATTCGCCGGGTGTGCGATCAGCGAGGATGCCACGCCGCGCGACATCCCGGTCGACCAGCGCAGCGACTTCGGTGCCATCGCCACCGGCGACGAGGCCACCGGCGTGAATCGGATCTACCTCCTCGCCCCGGGTGACGACCAGGTGCGGCTCCGCTCCGTGGCTCGCGGCGCGGCGACCACCCCCGAGGCGCTGCTCGACTCGCTGGTGTCGGGTCCGAACGAAGAAGAACTCAACCAGCAGTTGCAGACGGCACTGCCTTCCGACCTCGAGGTGCTGTCGCGCCCGCGGTCGGTCGGTTTCGTCCTGACGATCGACGTGAACGACGCGCTCTCCACCCTCGCCTCGGACGGCCTGACACTCGCACTCGCGCAGATCGTCGCCACCGTCACCGAGCTCGACACGGTCGAGCGCGTCCGGCTCCGAGTCGAGGGGCAGAGCAGAGCGTGGCCGACCGGCGACGGCCGGTTGTCGACCGATCCACTCAGCGTCTACGACTACCCGAACCTGATCGAGAGCACGCAACCCGCGCTCCCCTCGCTGCCGTCGAGCTGAGCCGGCCGGGGCCGGGCAGCCGCGGCCGAGACGTCAGGCGAAGAAGTACGACGCCACGTCGTCGAACAGCGAGATGTCGACCGTTCGCGTCTTGCCGACGGCGACGGTGAGGTCCTCGTAGTCGATCTGCTCGCCGCGCAGCACGGTCATCTGTCCCCACCGCTCCTCGTGCACGGCGTCGATCGCAGCGACGCCGAACCGAGTCGAGAGCACGCGGTCGTACGCGGTGGGGGTCCCGCCCCGCTGGACGTGGCCGAGCTGCACCACCCTGGTCTCGAAGCCGGTCCGCTCACCGATCGCGTGCGCGATCCGCGTGGCGACGCCACCGAGGACGACGTGGCCGAACCGGTCGTGGGTCTTCTCGTCCATCTCGAGCGTGCCCGGGATCGGTTCGGCACCCTCGGCGACGACGACGATCGAGGCGTAGCGCCCGCGATCGTGGCGACGAACGAGCCGCGCACACAGCTCATCGACGTCGAACGGTCGCTCGGGAATCAGCACCGCGGTCGCTCCACCGGCGATGCCTGCGTGTGTCGCGATCCAGCCGGTGTGCCGGCCCATCACCTCCACGACCATGACACGGTCGTGACTCTCGGCGGTGGTGTGCAGCCGATCGATGGCATCCGTGGCGATCTGTACGGCGGTGTTGAAGCCGAAGGTCACATCGGTGCCCTCGATGTCGTTGTCGATCGTCTTGGGCACACCGACGATGGGAAGACCGTGGTCGGTCCAGAGTTGGCACGCGATCGACAGGCTGCCGTTGCCGCCGATGACGATCAGCCCGTCGAGCCCGAGATCCGACATCGTTCGCTTCACGTGGTCCACGCCGTCGGGCGTGTCGAACGGGCTGCCCCGCCGGGTACCCAGTACGGTGCCGCCACGCGGCAGCATCCCGCGCATGGTTTCGACGGTGAGCGGCATCGTCCGACGCTCACGGACGCCGTCCCATGCGTCGAGAAACCCGATGAGTTCGTCGCCGTGCTGACGCTCACCCTTGCGGACGGCAGCGCGAATGACCGCGTTTAGACCGGGACAGTCCCCGCCACCGGTCAGCAAGCCGACACGCACGCGGCCACACGCTACGGACCGGGCGGAGCGTCCGCACCTCCCGGGCCGGAGCCCGTTCGCCTCCCACGTCACGTTCGACGCGACGTCCTGATTGACTGAGCACATGGCCTGGGACAGCTCGCGACCGGTTCCGTGGGAACGCCTCGTGCGCGAGTGGCTGATCTACGTCGGCATCATGGCGGTCGTCTTCGCCCTGCTCTTCCGGGACAACATCGCCGGCGCACTGGCCGGACTCCTGATCAGCGGCCCGCTGTACCTCACGTTCGGGTTCGTTCTCGCCAAGCTCGGCTATCAACGGAAGAGCTGGAGGGACCTCCGCGAGGCGCGGCAGCAGGCTGCGACGGCCAGAACCGGACCCGACGCAGCATCGACCAGCAGCTCGAGCGGATCGTCACGATCGCGCCCTGCGCCAACCAGCCGGACGTCGACCGGCCGCGGGCGACCGGGCACCAAGCCCAATCGGCGAAGGCGCTGACGGGTCGCCTGCGGCCGTCTACGATCGCCGCCCGTGAGTGACAGCACCGCCCCCTGCGTGATCGCGATCGATGCCGGGACCACCGGCGTGCGGAGTCGGGCGGTGTTCACCGACGACTCCCCCGTGGTCGCGTCGTACCGCGAGTTCACCCAGCACTATCCCGAACCCGGCTGGGTGGAGCACGACGCCGACGAGATCTGGGAGGCCGTGGTCGCAACCCTGGACGATGTCGTGGACGAGGTCGGCCGGGACCGGATCGCAGCGATCGGGATCACCAACCAGCGCGAGACGGTGTTGGCGTGGAACCGTTCGACCGGCTCGCCCTACGGAACGGCGATCGTCTGGCAGGACCGCCGCACCGCAGCGATCTGCGATCAGCTCGAGGCCGACGGACACCTCCCGATGGTTCGCGAACGGACCGGTCTCGTACTGGACCCGTACTTCTCCGGCACGAAGTTCGGCTGGCTGCTCGCCAACCGCGACATCCCGGTCGACGAGGACCTCGCGCTCGGCACGATCGACGCGTGGCTCATCTGGAACCTGACGGGTGGCCACGAGGGCACCGACACGGTGTTCGCCACCGACGTGACCAACGCCAGCCGCACGATGCTCTGCGACATCCGCACCCGCACCTGGGACCC
>JBCBDK010000309.1:0-5491 GCA_038529675.1 Actinomycetota bacterium | reverse complement strand
GAACGACTGATGCGGTTCAGAATGCGGTCGACCGCATCGACGAAGCGCTGCCGGATCTGCTGCCAACCCCGAACTACGTCTACTTCGGCTGCGGTCTCGTCACGGGTGCTCCGAATGTGGTCGGTTTCCCCAACGTGGTCGGCTTCCCGAACGTGGTCGGCTTCCCCAACGTGGTCGGCTTCCCCAACGTGGTCGGCTTCGGCGGCCGACTGCACTCGGCCAAACCTGCCGAAGCGCCCTTCATCCGCGCTGCGAGGAAGCCTGCGGGGCAGCGGCCCCGAGTTCTGATCCTCGACACAGGTGTTCAGAGCGAGCCGGTGAGAGACGAACGCGGCAACGAGCGTCGCAAGCCGCGCCACAGGTGGCTGCGGTCGATCTTGAATTGGCTGCACTCACTGTGGCGGCTTCGCCCCGAGAAGCCGCTCGCGTCCGAAGAGGACCCCGTGGTGGCGGACGACGAGGACGAACACGACGACGACGGAGTCGAAGGGATCGACACGCAGGCTGGTCACGGCACGTTCATCGCCGGCATCGTTGCTCGTCTGTGCCCTGAAGCCGACATCCACTCCTACGGCGTGCTCTCGAGCTTCGGTGACGGGGACGACGCGACCATCGCGGAAGGCTTGCTCACAGCGGTTGCCGGCCTGAACGGCATCGCACCGGACCAGTTCGACCCCGAAGAGCACGACCAGCGGTATGACATCGTCGTGATGAGCTTCGGCGGCACCACGGAGGACGGGACGACTGCGCCATTCGTCTCCGCACTGCCGATCGTTGCAATCGACGATCGGCTCGACGGGGACACGGTCCTCGTTGCCGCGGCCGGAAACAGCGGGTCCCGCCGGCCACTCGAGCCGGCAGCACACCGTGACGTGGTTGCAGTCGGGGCAACCGACGACAAGCAGCGCGCATGGTTCTCGAACT
This sequence comes from Actinomycetota bacterium, assembly GCA_038529675.1. Classification (GTDB taxonomy): domain Bacteria; phylum Actinomycetota; class Acidimicrobiia; order Acidimicrobiales; family Ilumatobacteraceae; genus Ilumatobacter_A. Next base: position 4,567 of record JBCBDK010000309.1, on the reverse strand, counting down.
ACGGCAAGTGGGTCGACGCGTGCGCTCCCGGGGTCGACGTCGTCAGCTGCTTTCTCGTCGACGACGACTTCGTCGGCGAGTGGGCGGCCTGGAGCGGCACCAGCTTCAGCGCACCGAAGGTCGCCGCAGCGATCGCCAATGAGATGGTGATCAATGGTGACTCGGCCCGCCAAGGCTGGAGTCGGCTCAGCGCGATCAGCCGATTCCACGTCCCCGACCTCGGAGTCCTGATCAACGTCGACTAAGTCGCGGACGGGCCCCGACGGCCGAAGCCGAGCGGGGCCCATTCGAGCGATCCGTATCAACTGGTGTCTGACACCAGTTGATACGGACGGTCAGCCGATGGGTTCGGAGGCGTCGCCGGAGTACGTGCCGGAGATGCCGGCGAGGAACGCCGCCGGATCCTCTTCGCCTTCCGACGAGTAGAACGTCATCGGCTCGTAGTCGGGAGCCTCGATGCCGAACTCGCGGTAGCGGTTCATGCCCGTGCCCGCCGGGATCAGCTTGCCGAGGATGATGTTCTCCTTCAGGCCGATCAGATCGTCGGCACGGCCGTCGATCGCCGCCTCGGTGAGCACACGCGTCGTTTCCTGGAACGACGCCGCCGACAGCCACGACTCGGTGGCCAGCGACGCCTTGGTGATGCCCATGAGCTCGGGCCGGCCCTCGGCAGGACGCTGGCTCTCCTCGACCATCCGACGGTTCGTGTCGCGGAAGTTCTTGGAGTCGACCCGCTCGCCCGGGAGGAAGCCGGAATCGCCCGGCTCCTGCACGCCGACGCGGCGCGTCATCTGGCGCACGATCAGCTCGATGTGCTTGTCGTGGATCGACACACCCTGGTCGCGGTACACGCGCTGGACCTCTTCGACCAGGTACAGCTGGGTCTCGCGGATGCCCTTGATCTCCATGATCTCCTTCGGGTCGAAGGGACCGTCCACGAGCGGGTCGCCGGCCTTGACGTCCTGACCGTCGGTGACGATCGGACGGGCACCGAGCGGCAGGAGCGTCTCGTGCTCCTCGCCCTGATCGTCGACGACGACGACCGGGATGCCCTTTCCTTCGTCCTCGCGCAGGTGCAGCACACCGGTCGCCTTGGCGAGGCGGGCCGAACCCTTCGGTGTACGAGCCTCGAACAGCTCGACGACGCGGGGAAGACCACCGGCGATGTCCTTACCGGCCACACCACCGGTGTGGAAGGTACGCATCGTCAGCTGGGTACCGGGCTCACCGATCGACTGTGCGGCGATGACGCCGACGGCCTCGCCGAGCTCGATCATCTTGCCGGTCGCCAGCGAACGGCCGTAGCACATGGCGCAGACGCCCAGCTCGGCGTCGCACGTCAGCACCGACCGGACACGAAGTCGATCGATGCCCTCGTCGTCGCGGAGCAGTTCGAGCTCGTCGTCGCCGACGATCGTGTTGCGAGGCAGCACGGTCCCGTCGGTCAGCGTCGTGTCGTTGAGCAGCGCACGGCCGTAGAGCTTCGTCTCCAGGTACGCCCGCTTGTTCGCGGTGTCGGGGGCGACGTGCTCGATCCAGACACCGAGGTTCGTCCCGCAGTCGTCCTCACGGATGATCAGCTCCTGCGCCACGTCGACGAGACGACGGGTCAGGTAGCCGGAGTCCGCGGTGCGGAGGGCGGTGTCGACGAGGCCCTTGCGGGCACCCGGCGTGGCGATGAAGTACTCGAGGGTTTCGAGGCCCTCACGGAAGTTCGACTTGATCGGACGCGGGATCATGTCACCGCGGGGGTTGGCGACCAGGCCGCGCATACCGGCGATCTGACGCATCTGCGTCATGTTTCCTCTGGCACCCGAGCCGACCATCATGTCGATCGGGTTGAACTGCTGAGCCTTGAACTCCTTCTCCATCGCCGCCTGCACGTCGGCGGTCGCGTCGGTCCAGATGCGGACCTCCTGCTGGCGCCGCTCGCCGTCGGTGATGATGCCTCGCTTGAACTGGGTCTCGACCTTCTCGGCCTGAGCCTCGTAGTCGTCGAGCATGCCCTTCTTCGCGGCCGGGGTCCGGACGTCGTCGATCGACACCGTGATGCCCGACTGCGACGCGAAGCGGTAGCAGAGGTTCTTGATGTTGTCGAGCGCACGGCCGATCTCGGCCTTGTCGTAGTTGTCGCTCAGCCGCTCGACGATCGCACCCATCTCCTTCTTCGTGACGAGGAAGTCGATGTGGCCGAAGCGCTCGGCATAGTCCTCCGGCAGCGCCTCTTCGAACAGGGCACGGCCGGCGGTGGTCTGGAACGGCTCGCCGTCGCGGGGACGCACCTCGATCTGCGCGTGCAGCTCGAGCGAACCCTCGTCGTACGCCCGGAGGACCTCCCACAGGTGACGGAACACGCGGCCGGTGCCGGCGGCGTCCTCGATCGACTCGGTGAGGTAGTAACCACCGATGATCATGTCCTGCGTCGGCGTGACGATCGGTCGACCCGACGCCGGCGACAGGATGTTGTTCGCGCTCAGCATGAGCACGCGGGCCTCGGCCTGGGCTTCGGCGGACAGCGGCACGTGGATGGCCATCTGGTCACCGTCGAAGTCGGCGTTGAACGCGGTGCAGACCAGCGGATGGATCTGGAGTGCCTTGCCTTCGACCAGCACGGGCTCGAATGCCTGGATGCCGAGGCGGTGCAGCGTGGGCGCACGGTTGAGGAGCACCGGATGCTCCTTGATGACGTCGTCGAGGACGTCCCACACCTGCGGACGGCGACGCTCGACCATGCGCTTGGCGGTCTTGATGTTCTGCGCGAGCTCGAGGTCGACCAGACGCTTCATGACGAACGGCTTGAACAGCTCGAGCGCCATCAGCTTCGGCAGACCGCACTGGTGCAGACGCAGCGTCGGGCCGGCCACGATGACCGAACGACCCGAGTAGTCGACGCGCTTGCCGAGCAGGTTCTGACGGAAGCGGCCCTGCTTGCCCTTGAGCATGTCGGACAGCGACTTGAGCGGCCGGTTGCCCGGCCCGGTGACCGGGCGACCGCGGCGACCGTTGTCGAACAGTGCGTCGACGGCCTCCTGCAGCATGCGCTTCTCGTTGTTGACGATGATCTCCGGCGCACCGAGCGACAGCAGACGCTCGAGGCGGTTGTTCCGGTTGATCACACGCCGGTACAGGTCGTTGAGATCGGAGGTGGCGAAGCGGCCACCGTCGAGCTGCACCATCGGACGCAGTTCCGGCGGGATGACCGGGACGGCGTCGAGGATCATGGCGCGCGGGTCGTTGATCCGGCGCTCGTTCTCGTCACGACGGTTGAACGACGCAACGATCTTCAGGCGCTTGATCGCCTTCTGCTTGCGCTGGGCCGACAGCGGCTTGCGGCCGGAGTCGCCCGGGTCGATCGCCTCGCGGAGCTTGATCTCCTCCTCGTCGAAATCGATCCGGTCGATCAGCTGCTTGATGGCCTCCGCGCCGGTGCCGCCCTCGAAGTACTCGCCGTACTTGTCGCGCATCTCACGCCACAGCACCTCGTCTTCGATGATCTTGCGGGGGTGGAGGTCCTTGAACTCGTCGAACGAACGCTGGACGAGGTCGAGTTCCATCTCGTAGCGCTCGCGAATCGCCTCGATCTCCTTGTCGGATTCGCGCTGCAGCTTCTTGATGTCGGCGGCCTTGGCCTCGGCCTTCTCGGCCTCGGCGACTTCGTCCTCGAGCTCCTGGTAGCGCTCGTCGATCTCGAGGTCGCGCTCCTTCGCGATGGCGTCCTTCTCTTCGAGGAACTCGGCCTCGAGGTTGGACAGCGCCTCGTGACGGCCCTCCTCGTCGACCCACGACACGAGGTGGGCGGCGAAGTAGATGACCTTCTCGAGCTGCTTGGCCTTCAGCTCTTCCTTCGGCTCGATGCCGGCGAGGAGATAGGCGAGCCACGACCGGGTGCCGCGCAGATACCAGATGTGGACGGCCGGCGCTGCCAGCTCGATGTGGCCCATACGGTCACGGCGGACCTTGCTGCGAGTGACTTCCACACCGCAGCGCTCGCAGATGATGCCCTTGAAGCGCACGCGCTTGTACTTGCCGCAGTAGCACTCCCAGTCCCGGGTCGGGCCGAAGATCTTCTCGCAGAAGAGGCCGTCCTTCTCGGGGCGCAGCGTGCGGTAGTTGATGGTCTCCGGCTTCTTGACCTCGCCGTGGGACCAGGTGCGGATCTGATCAGCGGTGGCCAGCCCGATCTTGAGCTGGTCGAACATGTTGACGTCGAGCATGTTGTGGGTCCTTGCTGATTGCTCTTGCGTGTGTCAGTCGTTCATCGGTGTGCGTGTCGGAGTGGGTCAGACCCACTCCGACACGGTCGGCCGGAGGTGTGGCTGATGTCAGCGTGTCGGAGTGGGTCTGACCCGCTCCGACACGGTGGTCATCAGTAGCGGGCGGCCCGCTCTGCCTTTTCGCGCTCGCGGCGGGCGTCGTCTTCGTCGGTGCCGCGCTCGGGACGGGAGATGTCGATGCCGAGTTCTTCGGCGGCGCGGAAGACCTCGTCGTCGAGGTCGCGCATCTCGATCTGCTGGCCTTCTTCGGTGAGCACTTCGACGTTGATGCAGAGTGCCTGCATCTCCTTCAT
>JBCBDK010000308.1:0-5517 GCA_038529675.1 Actinomycetota bacterium | reverse complement strand
GCATCGGCTGGGCGCAGCGCACCGTCGGCCGTGACGGCACCCTCGAGTCGGCCGCCGACCTCGATGCGTTCAAGAAGGTCATCGCCATCAACCTGATCGGCTCGTTCGACTGCATCCGTGTCGCCGCGACGGCGATGAGCACGACCGAACCGCTCGACATGGGCGAGCGTGGCGCGATCGTCAACATCGCCTCCGTCGCGGCGTTCGACGGCCAGATCGGTCAGGCCAGCTACTCGGCGTCGAAGGGCGGCGTCGTCGGCATGACACTGCCGATCGCACGCGACCTGTCGGCTGTCGGCGTTCGCGTCAACACCGTCGCTCCCGGCCTCATCGACACACCGATCTACGGCGAAGGCGAAGCGAGTGAGGCGTTCAAGGAGAACCTCGCACAGTCGGTGCTGTTCCCCAAGCTGCTCGGCGACCCCGAGCACCTCGCGTCGATGGTGGTCGAGTGCGTCACGAACAGCTACATGAACGCCGAGACCATTCGCGTCGACGGCGGCATCCGCATGCCCCCGAAGTGACGGCGGAATGCGTTCGCCGCTGGCACACGGCGCACGCCGAATTCGCCGAGCCATGCCTCATCGGACCGTCCCGGGCCCCTAGCGTGGACTGATGCGCCGCTTTCGTACCACCTCGCTCGCGTCCGTCGCCGTCGTGGCGCTCGTCCTCGCGGCGTGTGGCGGCAGCGACGACGCCGACGGGAGCGGCGGTGGGCTGTCCGCCGAGGATCGGGCGCTCGCGGACGCCATCTCCGCCGACCTTGTCGACGGTGACGAGGACGGGTTCGCCGCCGTGTTCGACACCGACTGCATGGGCGAGCAGATGGTGCGCGCGCTCGGCGGCGCTGCGGCGATCGAGCGGGACTACGGCGTCACGGCGGACAACATCGGTGACGTCGAGGACCGGGACTTCACCGAAGACGACGCCCAGAAGATCGCCGAGGGCTACGTGGCCTGCGGATCGATGAAGGAGCTGTTCACCCTTGCCTTCGTTCAGGAAGGCGGCGTCACCCAGGAGCAGGCGGACTGTCTCGTCGCCGACATCGAGGAGTCGGCGTTCGAGGCAGCGATCGCCGAGGTGCTCGCGGGCGTCGACGACGGCCCGGCGAGCGGTGACGTCTTCAACGCGATGGTCGGCCGGATTCCGGACTGCGGTATCGAACCCTGACGGAATACGCACCCGGCGGGTGCCGTTGACTCATCACATGAAGGCTGTGTTCAACGGAACCGTGATCGCCGAGTCCGACGAGACCGTCGTCGTGGAGGGCAACCACTACTTCCCGCCCGCATCGGTGAAGCGTGAGTTCTTCTCGACGCCCACCGGCCACTCGACGCACTGCCCGTGGAAGGGCGATGCTGGCTACCTCGACGTCACCGTCGATGGGCAGACGGCGACGAACGCGGCGTGGTTCTACGAGGCGCCGCTCGAGAAGGCGACGCACATCAAGGACCACGTGGCGTTCTATCCCGCCGTCACGGTCGAGAGCTGACGTCCGTCAGCTCGCTGCGAAGCAGAGCGGTGAGATCACACGGGTGCCCGTCGTGCCGAGCGGCAGCACGGCGTGCGGGAGCAGCCCGCCGAGCAGCACCACGCTCGAACCCTGCGGCACCTTGATCGTCGCCGTCGGCGGCGCCCCGGTCGACCGAATCTCGTCCAGCGACGCGCCGATGTGGTCGGCCCAGACGGCAAGCGCGCCGCCGGGATCGTCCGTGGGCGTGCTGTCCTGCAGCACCGTGATCAGGGTGACGTCGCAGCGCGGTACGTCGACGTGGAGATCGAGGTGGTCGCCCGGACGGGTGTAGTAGCTGTAGCTCCCGCGGCCGCCGGTCGGCTGCACCGTCGCCCCGCACAGCGCGCCGAGCCGCGCCAGGAGCTGGGGCGAGCGATAGAGCGTGTCCTGCACGGGCCCGCCGCCGCCGCTGCCGAGTGCTCGGCCGGCGACGTCGCCTCGGCGTGCGTCGACGGCGTGCGTCGCTCCGCACTGTCGTTCGGCCTCGGTGCCAGTGGTGAGCGCCTCGCAGGCGAGCGCTGCGACCGTGGTCGCATCGACGATGTCGTCCACCACGGCGACGGCACCGGCCCGCCCGAGCGGTCCGTCGAGCAGTCGAGCGTCGATCGCGGTCGCAGCGCCGGTCAGTGTGCGGGGAGTCGGACCGAGGCGGATCGGTTCGTGTGTGAGCATCAGGGTGTCCATGTCGGTTCCTCGTCGAGTTCCATCGGTGGTTCGAACACGATCCGCTCGATGCGCCCGGCCAGCGTGGCGTCGAGCGCATCGAGCGGGAGTTCGTCGCCGTCACCGACGACTGAGTAGACGCCGTCACCACCTTCCAACCGAACCCCGAACACGGCCTCGACGTGTGCGACCGTGCCGGTGATCGCCATCGAGTTGCCGAGAAACGGGCCGACCTCGAACCCCAACCGGCGGAGCGCGTCGGTCGCGGCGACGATCGTGTCGTCGGAGGGCCGGAGCGCGTCGAGTGTCTCGATGCTCGGCGGCTGATCGGCGACGCGCGCCCGCGCTGCCGGGTCCGCCGCCTTCAGGACGACGAGCGCCGTCGCGGACTGCTGCCGGCGCTCGTCGTCCCGATCGTCGGATCGGTCGGTGGTGACGTCGTCGGTCATGCTCCGAACTGGTCGTCGTCGTCGAGCACCAATCGCTCGAGTTCGGCGAGATCCTCGGGTGTGAGACCGCCCGCGTCACCCGTGCCCGCGTCAGCCGGTGCCGCCGACTGGTCCTCCGCGCCGCTGAACGGTCCGGGTCCGAATGGCAGCACCGGTGGCAGCGGGGCCAGCGGGCGGAAGGGTCGGATCGGCCGGAACGGCAGCACGGGTGTGATCGGCTGGAAGGGCAACACCGGGGTCACCGGCCGGAACGGCTGGAACGGCACCAGCGGCAGCGTCGGCTGAAGCGGCTGAAGCGGAAGCAGCGGCTGGAGCGGCAGGAACGGCACAGTGATGCATCGCAGCTTCGCGATCAACACCGCTCGCCGGGCGTCGACCAGGCCCGCACCGGTCGCCGTGTCGAAGCCGACCGTTGCGTTCTGCCCCAGCGCGCCGGTTCCTGTCGTGACGTCGCGTGCCGTGCTCATGAGGATGCTCTTGATCGCCGCCGGACCCAGCTTCGCGCAGGCCTGGCGGATCAGCGCACAGACGCCGGCGATCTGCGGTGCCGCGGCAGATGTGCCGCTGAACGCAGCCCACCCGTCGTTCGATGCGGTCTCGTCGCCGTTGGGGTGGTTCCCACCCGAGTTGCCGACATCGATCGACGAGCCCTCGGGGAGGGGCAGCATGATGTAGGCCGCCTTCGGCTGCATCCCGACCAGGCCGGACACGTCGGGCACCTTGCGGCCGGGATAGATGTTGGACGTGAACCCACTCGCGTAGTCCGACGCCTCGAGCGAACCGTCCTGGCGCATGTGGACGCCGCCGGCAGCGATCACGTCGGGGTGCTGTGCGGGGAAGCCCCAGCCCCCGTTGCCCGCGGAGAACACCATCGTGATGCCGTTCGCGACCGCGGCGGCGACGGCGGTCGCCTGCGCCTGGGCGGTCGCGCTCAGCGGCCCGAACCGCCGGTTGCTGCTCCAGCTGTTGGTGATGATGTCGGGGTTCATCGATGCCGCGAGGTTGAGCGCTGCGGTCGTGTTCACGAGCGCGCCCGATGCCGAGGCGATCTTGAGCGGCGTGAGACGCGCATCGGGTGCGGCGGCGAAGATGTTGGCGGCCTCGCCGGTGCCGTGACCGATCGCATCCTCGGTGGGGTCACTGGTGCCGGGGCCGAGCACGGTCGGTTGGACCCGGTAGCCGCGATCGGAGAAGAAGCGGTGCGGTGCCATGCCCGAGTCGGTCATCACGATGTCGACGCCCTTGCCGGTGATGCCGCCGCGGTGGGCCCGCTCGGCGTTCAGGCCGACGGCGACGTCGCCAGGCACGCTGAGGTGGAAGTAGTCGACCGGCGGCGGGAACGGTGCTGGGGCGTCGAGGTAGAACGGCTCCTCGATCGCCACGCCCTCGAGTACCTCGTCGAATCGGGTGCCGGCGACGGGAATCAGGCCATCGATGTCGGAGTTCGTGCTGTCGATGTGCGTGCCCTCGGTCTCCTCGCCGTGCTTCAGCACGGTGCGCTCGACCATCGTGAGCTCGGTGCCGAACGCTCGCTCGTAGGTGGTCTTGGAACCGCAGATGTTGATCATGTACTCGTTGGCATCGAGCACATCGAATCCGGCGTCGCTGAGCAGGTTGACCGCCCGCTCGACGTCCGACGGATCCGACGCGAAGTTGCCGACGGTCGCCGAGTCGGCCATGAGGCCGGGTTCGAACATCGAGACCGGGCCCACCGATCTCGGCGACGCGTTGGCGTAGATCCGGCGCGGGAACCGCGGCGACGAGTCGCTCGCAGCTGCCTTCTTCGCCCGCGAGCGGCTGCTCTTCTTGGCGGTGGTCTTCTTGGTGGCCATGGTGGTTCCTCCTGTGTGCGGTGGTCGTTGATGGATCGCTGGTCTGGTGACGGTCTGGTGATGGTCTGGGTGACGGTCGGTCGTCGCAGTGATGACCGATTGTCAGGCGGCGGCTCGCAGCCAGCGCTCGACCTCGGCGAGTGACGACGAGAAGTAGTGGCACATCGTCCAGCCAGGGGCCGCCGGGTTCGATCGTGCGAACTCGCCGTTCTGGGCGACGTCGGTGTCGGCGAAGTCGGCGAAGGTCAGCTCGGCGAGCTCGCCGTACGCGAGCCAGAGGCAGACCTCGTCGAGAATCCACGGGTTGTCAGACGGATAGGGAAGTGCTCGCTCGACGTCCTCGTCGGTCATGTCGCGGGTGGCGGCGTCCGCCCCGATGAAGTCGGCGAACCGGGCGCCGGGGCCACCGGGGTGCAGCGTCATCCACGTCGCGAACCGCCAGGCGAGCTCGACGAAGCGCGGTTCGATCGAAGCGAGACGGGTCCAATCGACGTCGCTCAACATGACGGCGCCGAGGTTGAACGGCGGAAGCGAGCGGCCGGTCGTGAACCGGGCGAGTTCTGCGATCGCGTCCTCGTCGATGAACGCGGGGTCGTAGCCGTGGGGGCTGCGCCGACAGCTCATCTCCTCGCGGCCGACGACGTTGGCGACGTGTCCGTAGCGAGCGAAGAGGTGTTCGACGTCGCCGGCGAACACGGTGTCGCAGTCGCAGCACAGCACGTGTCGTGCCCCGCTCGTCGCGAGCCGGGTGTGGTTGAGGAACTTGTGGAGCGTCGGATACGCGGCCAGTGCCGAGGCGCCGGAGGGGCTGTGCTCGGCGAGCCGTTGCTCGTAGTTGGGCCCGACGTCGACCATGACGTCGAATGCCCGGCTGAGCCGAGCGACACTCGGCGGTAGGGGGCCGTGCATGAACAGCACGACCGGCTGCGTCCGGTTGAAGTGCCGCAGCGACGACCAGCTGATCTCGAGCTGTCGGAGGAGCTGGTCGCTCACCTCCGGGCCCCGCACCGCGAGCGAATACGAGACGAGCCGATCGGTCATGGCCGCACCGCCGTGGTCG
>JBCBDK010000307.1:0-5529 GCA_038529675.1 Actinomycetota bacterium | reverse complement strand
CACTACGAACCGGCGGCGTTCTGTGCTGTGTTGCTCAACGCGCAGCCGATGGGGTTCTGGTCGCCCCACACCCTGGTGCAGGACGCCCGCCGTCACGGGGTGACCGTCCTGACCCCCGACTTGGCCGTGTCGGGGGCGGGTGCGACCTTGGAGGTCTGCGACGGGTCGCTCGGGTCGGTCGCTGCGCCGATCGCACACGGCTTCGCCACCGCAGGCATCGATCAGAGCGCCGTGGATCAGCGGCTGCGCGAGGGGCTCGCAGTCCGGCTGGGTCTGTCGTCGGTGCGGTCGCTCGGGTCCGATCTGGCCGAGGCGATCGTTGCCGAACGCGATGCCGGCGGGCCGTTCGCCGACCCCGAGGACCTGGTACGTCGGGTGCCGTCACTCACGCTCGGACACCTCGAGGCGATGGCGACGGCCGGCGTGTTCGGCGAGTGCTTCGGGCTCGATCGCCGCGAAGCGTTGTGGACGGTCGGTGCGGTCGCGCAGTCCCGGCCCGGGCGCCTCGACGGCATCGTCACCGGTTCGGACGCGCCGCGTCTGCCCGGGATGACGCCGGTCGAGGAGGCGGTCGCGGACCTGTGGGCGACGGGGGTGTCACCGGACGGGCATCCGACGATCTTCGTCCGCCAGGAGCTGTCCGAGCTGGGTGTGGTCACCTCGAAGGATCTCTGGGACGAGTCGCTGGCACCGCACTCGACGGTGCTCGTCGCCGGTGTGGTCACCCATCGCCAGCGGCCGATGACCGCCCAAGGCACGACGTTCCTGAACCTCGAGGACGAATTCGGTCTGATCAACGTGGTGGTGTCGAAGGGCTGCTGGACCCGGTTCAAGTCGGTGGCACGTGGTGCCGCAGCGATGCTGATCCGCGGTCGGCTCGAACGCTCCGAGGGTGTGATCAACATCGTCGCCGAACACCTCTCACCGCTCCCGCTGCCCGGCAAGACTGCGAGCCGCGACTTCCGATAGCGGTGTCGACTCATGTCAGGCATCGGCCGACACGCTTGCGGCAGTCAGGCTCACCGTCACCGGGTGAGCGACGCGAGTTCGGCGCGGATGATGCGATCGAACCGGGCGGACTCGCCGCCGCGCGGGAGATGATGGTTGATCTCCAGTGTGACCACGCCGTGCAGCGGTGCGAACAAGCCGAACGAGCGGTCGGTGTGGGCCCGGTCGTTCTGCGACGCGGTCGGATCCCCCGGCTGATCCTGGACAGCTCGACGCTGGACGAGCAACTGCTCGCCGCCCTCGACGTCGACGACGCCTCCGTCGCGAGCGATGCGCTGACCTGGATGCCGATCGTCGAGGCCACCGAAGGCTCGTCGAGTGCGGCGAGCGCTCGGTCGACGATCGCCACGTCCGGCTTCTCAGGTGTGCCGGATCCAGTTGCCGTCGTCGTCGAACGCCAGCGGGGTGAGCGCGCCGTCGACGATGGGGCGGTCGACGCCGAGGGCCACCGCGACCTTCTGGTAGCTCCACTTCATGGTGTCGAGCGCGAGTTCGACGATCTGCGCGTCAGTGAACTGCGAGCGCAGCCGCTGCCGCAGTTCCCCGTCGATGCCGGCCGGGTCGGAGATCAGCGCCGTGGCGAAGTCGACCGCCGTCCGTTGCTCGTCGGTCAGATCGGGGTCGGGGCGGTCCAACTCGGCGACGAGGTCGTCGTCCAGACCGTGCTGCTCGGCAACTGCCGAGCGCAACGACAGTCAGGTGTGGCAGTCGTGGTAGGAGGCGCAGCGAAGCCGAACGAGTTCGGTGGTGAGCGGGTCGACGGCGTCGTTGCGAACTGCTGCGGCGGCGAAGCGCACCAGCGGACCGAGGAGCTCGCTGCTCGCTCTGGTTCCGGTGGTGACCCGCGCCGTTCGTGGGTTGCTCACGCCGGTGCCGCCTCACCGAGAACGGCGGCGAGTCCGAGCTCCAACGTCATGCGCTGTTCGACGACGAGGAGTGCGTTGACGAACGTGGCGAACGCGTCGTCGCCGAGATGGGCGCGTACGGCGTCGGCCTGTTCGTCGGTGATCGCTGCGACGTCGACGACGTACTGCTCGGTGAACTCGAGTGCGGCTCGCGCCCGGTGGTCGAACGCGTCGGAGGTCGCCCACGCACGAAGCTCGGCTGCGCGTGCCCGGTGGATCGCATCCAGCGTCGTTCGATGCCGGAGCAGCATCCCGAGACGATCCCGGCAGAGTGCGAGCAGCTCGGAGTCGGCGACGCGCCATGCCGCCTCGTGCGCGGCATCGAGTTCGACCAATGCGTCCGAGTCGCCGAGCCAGGGCGCGAGGTCCATCGGCCGATCGTACGAACGCGCCGCCCATCCGAACGGACCAGACGAGATCGATCCGGCACGAGTCGTCGGTCCGGCTCGTCGATCAGCGGATGGGGTCGGGGTGCATCTGGAGGTGGAGATCGCCCGGTGTGCCGCCGTCGGTGTACGGGTTCGCGAGGGCGACGGCTTCGTCGAGGTCGACGCCGAGACCGGGCTCGGTCGGGACCGTGACGACGCCGTCGTTCCACTCGATCGGCGCGGACAACAGATCGGCGTGGAAGCCGGTCCAGTCGCGGATGCCCTCTAGTACTAGAAAGTTCGACAGCGTCGCCGCGAGCTGGATGTTGGCGGCGCCGAGGATCGGGCCCGAGTAGAGATGCGGGGCGATCTGGCAGCCCCACCCTTCGGCGACCGCCGCCAACTTCGCGCCGACCGTGATGCCGCCGCACCGTCCGAGGTTCGGCTGCCAGATCGACGCCGCACCGTGGCGAGCGAGCGCGGCGAACTCCGCCAACCCGGTCAGCCGCTCGCCGGTCGCCACCGGGATCGACGTGGCCGCAGCGACCTTCGCCATCTCGGCCGGCTGGTCGGCGACCGTCGGCTCCTCGAACCACAGCGGGTCGAATCGTTCGATCGCACGCGCCATCCGGATGGCACCCGAGGCGGTGAACTGGCCATGGGTCCCGAACAGCAGATCGGCGCGGCCGGCGACCGCCTCGTGGATCGCACCGGTGATCGCCGCGGACCGCCCGATGTCGTCGAGGCTCGGCTGATGACCGTCGAACGCCGTGTACGGCCCAGCCGGATCGAACTTGAGCGCCGTGAACCCGAGCTCGACTTCCTCGACCGCCCGCGCGGCCGCATCTGCAGGCGAGCTGTAGACGTCGGGCAGATCGGTCGTCGGATAGAGGTACGTGTACGTGCGGAGTCGGTCGTGGACGCGGCCGCCGAGGAGATCGGCGATCGATCGGCCGGTCTCCTTGCCGACGATGTCCCAGCACGCGATGTCGATGCCACTGGCGATCGCGCCGATCGTCGGGTCGGGGCGGAGCGAGTAGCCCGACGACAGGATCCGGCGGTGGAGGAGTTCGCGACGGAACGGGTCGTGACCGATCAGCCAGCGTTCGGCGACGTCGGCGACCATCGAGGCGACCGTGTGGGGTCCGACGGACGCGGTGTAGATCTCACCCCAGCCGACGACGCCGCCGTCCGTCGTCACCTTGACGACGATGAAGTAGTTGCCGCCGTGATGCGGCGGCGGGTTCCCGATGACGAACGTGGTGACGTCGGCGATCTTCACCGTGCGAGCCTCGCACACACGGTCACCTCGCTCGATTTCACCCGCTCGGAGCCGGTTGTGCAGGCTGTCGTCCGTGAGCGACGCCTCGGCTGACCACTCGCCGCCCGCGCCGTTCGAGCTGCTCGACCTCCGCCCGTCGACGGATCCGACCTCCTTCCGCCTCGTCGCACTCGACCGGCTCTGTACGCCGTTCCGGTTCCTGTACGGCGGATCGGGGGTCGCCGCATCGGCGGAGGCGGCCGAACGTGCGACCGGGCGGCCGGTCCAGTGGATGACGACCCAGTTCCTCGCGCCGCCGGGGCCGGGTGCCGAGCTCGACGTCGACGTGTCGGTCATGGCGACCGGGCGGGCAAGTTCTCAGACGCAGGTGACGGTCACCGACGTGGCGACGGGACAGCCGATGCTGACATCGTTGGCCGCGCACAACGTGCGCGCCACGGGAGACGAACGCTTCTTCGCTGCGATGCCGAGCGTCGATCCTCCCGAGGCGTGCGGTGACTTCTTCGAGCCGTTCGCGATCGTCGAGCACGAGTCGTTCTTCGCTCACCTCGAACGCCGGATGGCTGCCGGTCGACTCGCCCAGGACGCCGTCGACCAACCCGACGACGGGCCACTCGCGATCTGGGTACGGCTGCGCGATGGTGACATCGGCAGTGCTGCGACGCAGGCGTTCGTCGCCGACATCGGCCCGCTGGCCGCATGTGCGCGGCTCGGTGTGCCTCCGGGTGGCACCAGTCTCGACAACACGCTGCGCGTCGTCGACACCGCTCCGTCGGAGTGGGTGCTGTTCGACATGCAGGTGGACGGGTTCGCCCGCTCGGTCGCGCACACGACGGTGCAGGTGTGGTCGGAGGACGGTCGGCTGCTCGGGCTGGCCCAGCAGTCCGCCATCATCCGAACCAGCCACCACGACCGCCGATGAAACGCACCGACTCCGACCCCGATCGTTTCACCGAGAACGTTCCGGGTCGAGAACGTTCGGGGTCGGAGTCACTGCGTTTCGTTCAGACGCCCGTGTCGATCGGCACGGTCGGAATGCCGCCGTCGCGCAGCCCGACGAGCAGCGCGCCCAGACGGCGCGGTGCCATCACGACCCCATCGGTGTCGGGCCTGCCCGGTTCGGGTTCGCTCGCCTCGAGGATCTCGTCCACCGTCCACCACCGCAGCTCCCACATCCGCTCCGCGTTGAGCTGCGCCCAGCTGTGGCCGGGTTGCGGCTCGAATCGGTCGGGAACCGGGAGGTGGAAGAAGGTGTCCTCCTGGCCGTCCCAGTCGCCGTCGATGAACGGGATGATGTGGCGGCGGTGCCAGATCGCCGGCCCGACGTCGTAGTCCGGGTGGACGTGCGCGAGGCCGACCTCTTCGCGGAGTTCGCGGTGCAGTGCCTCGAGGCGGGACTCGCCGGGGTCGACCCCGCCGCCCGGCAACGCCCACACCGTCCGGACCGCGCCGACCTCGAACGGGCCGTCGTCGTCGGTCCACGCATGTCCGGACGTCGGGAACTCGAACCGGCACAGCAGGATCGAGTGGTCCGGCGTGACGAGTACTGCCCGCACCGCCTGGCGAATCCTCAACGCCGACTCATCAGCCATCCCGCAACGCTACGTCCGTTGGATTTCGTCCCCGAGCAGGAATCCAACTCGCGGGTTGTTGGATTTCGTCCCCGAGCAGGAATCCAACTCGGGTGGGGGACGGCTCAGGTGGCGAAGTCGCTGGTGGCGATGCCGTCGGGGCCGTAGACCGGCGCGTGTGCGTCGATGCGAAACTTGGTCGAGGTCGCACCGGTGATCCCCGCCGACCCCAGGAACTCGCGCATCTTGAAGTAGTTCTCGTGCTCGAAGTGCGCCGCCAAGGTCTCGGCGTCGTCCCACAGCTCGTAGACGTGGATCACGTCGTCGCGACAGGGATCGATCGTGAAGATGTACTCCTGGCAGCCCGGCTCGTCGTCGCGGGTGGCCTGCTGGAA
>JBCBDK010000306.1:0-5531 GCA_038529675.1 Actinomycetota bacterium | reverse complement strand
AGCTGCACGAGGTGATGGAGCTCAGCGACGAGATCACGGTGTTGCGCGATGGGAGGGTCTCGGGTCGGACGACACCGACCCACACTTCGCGGGAGTCGCTCGCCGCAATGATGGTCGGTCGTCCGGTCGAACTGACCCGGTCGGCCGAATCCGTCGAAGTCGGAACGGTCGGCTTGGCCGTGCGCGAGCTCCGCGTGATGGGAGATCGCGACGCCCTCGCGATCGACGGGGTGTCGATCGAGGTCCGTCGCGGCGAGATCGTCGGCGTTGCCGGCGTCTCGGGCAACGGTCAGCGCGAGCTCGCCGAGGCGATCTTCGGGCTCCGCCCGATCACCGGAGGCGAGGTCGAAGTCGACGGCGTTGCAACCTCGTCGACGTCACCGGCTGCGATGCGATCGATGGGCCTCTCGTACGTGCCCGAGGAGCGGATGCGCGACGGGGCGATCGGTGACTTCACCGTGGCCGAGAACCTCGTGCTGGTCGATCATGCGTCCGCGCCGATCGCCCGCCGGGGGCTGCTCGACCGAGAAGCCATCGTGGACCGCTGCCAGCAGCTCGTCGACGACTTCGACGTCAAGACCCCCGGCCTCGACACCCCGACGCGCAGCCTGTCCGGCGGCAACATCCAGAAGGTCGTGATCGCTCGGGAGTTCAGCTCCGGTGCATCGGCGTACGTGGTGGCACAGCCGACCCGTGGCGTCGACATCGGTGCGGCCGAGTACATCCACCAGCAGCTGCTCGATCGGCGCCGAGACGGAGCGGCGATTCTCCTGATCTCCGAGGACCTGGACGAGGTACTGCAACTGTCGGACCGGGTCGTGGTGCTGCTGGAGGGTTCGATCACCGGCGAGGTCGCACGAGGTGACGCCGACGTACACCACATCGGCCTGTTGATGGCCGGAGTGACCGATCACGACCGCACATCGCCTGGCAGCCACGGTCACCAAGGACCGGAGGGAGGCGCCACATGACCAACAGCCGCATGCGCAACACGGGCGACGCGATCGGTCGCGACGGCCCGGGTTCGGTCCAGACCGAACTGGACCTCGAGCGACGCATCGGCGGCCTCGGTATCGAGGTCGACCGCCCGATTCGGGTGATCGATCTCGCGGACCCGAGCGCAACGCAGGCCGAGACGGATGCCGAACTGTGGTCGGCGGCCCTCGAATCGGGCTTCTTCCAGATCATCGGCCACGGGATCGACACCGCCGCCATCGACGACGCGTTCGAGGCGGCGGCTGCGTTCTTCGCCCTCTCGATCGACGAGAAGTCGCGCTGGGCGATGCCCCCAGGAACGAACAGCGGCTGGGAGTTCAAGTCGCAGAAGCGGCCCTCGACCGGCACGTTCGACCAGAAGGAGACGTACCAGGTGACACTGCCTCGGATGGGGCCATTGGGGCTGTGGCCCGACGACGCAGACCTCCCCGGGTTCGAGTCGACACTGCGCTCGTTCGAGGCTCGGAATCGTGACGTGGCGATGCGGGTGCTGTCGTCGTTCGCTCGCAAGCTCGGGTTCGACGACGAGTTCTTCGCCGAACGTCACGATCCCTCGTCACCGCACTATCAGTCGACACTGCGGCTGTTGCACTACCTCCCGCTCGACATCGACGAGCTCCCACCCGACCAGTGGCGAGCCGGCGCCCACAGCGACTTCGACTGCCTCACGCTGCTCCACCAGCGCGAAGGCCAGCGCGGCCTCCAGGTGTGTCCCGGGGCAGCCGCAGCCGACCCGTCCGAACCCCTCGGCTGGACAGAGATCGAGCCGGTCGCCGGGGCGATCACGTGCAACATCGGCGACATGCTCATGCGCTGGAGCGACGACCAGCTCCCATCCACGCTGCACCGCGTGCGGATGCCGCGACCGGACGAGGCGACCGACGGCAGGGTCGGGCCCAGGTACTCGATCGCCTACTTCGCGCAAGCGGATCGTGACGCGATCATCGAGTCGCCGAGTGGACGGCACGCACCGATCACCGCCGCCGACTACCTCCGCCAACGCATCGAGGCGAACTTCGCGCCGTAGCCGTGGCGACATCGTCGCTCACAGCAGCCGGGCGTGCTCGACCTTGGTGCAGCGGTCCTGCACGACATCGAGGCCACCGGCGACCGACGCTGCGGCCGCGTCGTGATGAACCAGACCGAGCTGGAACCAGATCGCCGCCGCTCCGACCTCGATCGCCTCGGCGGCCACCTCGGGCAGTTCGGCCGTTCGACGGAACACGTCGACGAGGTCGGGCGCTTCCGGTAGTGCGGCGAGCGATGCGTACACCGGTCGGCCGAGGATCTCGGTTTCGTTCGGGTTGACGAACCAGACGTCGTACCCGCCACGCTCCGTGAGGTAGCGCGCCACCCCGTGGCTGGCACGGTTCGGCCGTGGCGACATGCCGACGACGGCGATCGTTCGAGTCCGCCGCAGCAGCGCCGCGATGTCGTCGTCGTGGTCGAGGAGTGCTGCCATCAGATGCCGTCGGTCGGTCGCAGGACGGGCACAGGAACACGTGTCGTGCCCGCCAAGACAGTACGTTCTCCGACGATGTCGATCACCATTCTCGACGGCGGTATGGGCAAGGAGTTGCGGCGGATCGGTGCGCCGTTCCGACAGCCCGAATGGTCGGCGCTCGCGTTGATCGAAGACCCCGACGCAGTCGTGCAGGCACACCGCAACTTCATCGACGCGGGGGCGGAGGTGATCACCACGAACAACTACGCCGTCGTGCCGTATCACCTCGGTGACGACGACTTCGACGCACGTGGTGCCGAACTCGTCGAGCTGGCGGGCCGACTCGCCCGCGATGCGGTCGATGGCACCGACGTGCTCGTCGCCGGCTCGATGCCACCGCTCTTCGGATCGTACGAACCCCAGCACGTCGACCCGGTCGCGGCGGCACCCCGCTACCGGACGATTGCCGCCTCGTTGTCACCGCACGTGGACATCTGGCTGGCGGAGACCCTGAGCACGTGCGTCGAGGTCCACTCGATCATGTCGGCGATCGAGGACGTCGAGGCGAGCGAGGCGAGTGCATGCGAGCGGCGTTCCGTCTGGGTTGGCTTCTGCTTCCCCGACCGATGGAACGCGCACGGCGTCGCGCTTCGCTCGGGTGAGTCCGCCGGCGACATCGCGGCGGCGATCGCCCCTCACGTCGATCGGATCGAGGCAGTACTGGTCAACTGCACGATTCCGGAACAGACCGACGATGCGTTGGGTGCGCTCCATCGTGAGTTCGCACAGGCGGGACTCGACGTCCGGACCGGTGCATACGCCAACGCGTTCCCGCTCCTCGAGAACCCCACGTACCGGGCGAACAACACGATCCTCGAGCGGCGGACCGACCTCACACCCGACCGCTACGTCGACTTCGCACGGAGGTGGGTGGCGGCCGGCGTCTCGATCGTTGGCGGGTGTTGCGACATGTACCCCGACCACATCGCTGCGCTCGCGGATGCGTTCGCCAAACATGGCGAGACCGAAAACTCCCCGACCTGATCTCGAATCGGCCCATCGGGGCGGTCATGATGTGCGGATGCGACGTCTCACGATCGGGATGCTCGGTGGCGCACTGGCCCTGGCAGCGTGTGGTGGCGGATCCGACTCATCGGCCGAGCCGGGCACGGACGACGCCCCCGCCGCCGAGGCGGGTACGGCCGATGACGACCCGGTGTTCACCGAGTCACCGGAGTCAGGTGGCGACGCCGAGACGCCTGCCGCCGATGGCGAACCGGAGGCAGCGACGGACACCGACGACGGGACGCCGGCGACGGGTGATCCGGCGAGCGACGACGAACCACCTCCGACCACGCTCTCCCCCGGCGGCTCGGGCGAGACCGCCACGAGCGACGACGACGCATCCGCAGACGACGACGCCGGTGACGCTGGTGCTGAGCCGACGACCACGCCGGCGCCCGAGCCGGTGCAGGAGCCGGGTCCACCGCCGGTCGGTGGCCGCGAGCTCGGCGAGGATCTCCGCGCCGAGTCGGCCGCATCGGAGAACCCGCTCCCCGATCTGCTCGTCGACGACATCCGGCGGGGTACGAAGGTGAACCTCGCAAACCTCATCCCCGCCGAGCGACCCGTGCTCGTGTGGGCGTGGGCGCCGCATTGACCCACCTGCCGTCGGGAAGCTCCCGACGTCGAGCAGTTCGCTCGAGATCATCTCGAAGAGGTCGAAGTGGTGGGCCTCGCCACCCAGGACAGCCTCGGTGAGGCCGTCGAGTTCGTCGAACGGTTCAGCACGCTCTCCTTCACCCAGCTCTGGGACGAGTCGTTCGAATCGTGGATCGCCGTCGGCTTCACCAGCCAGCCCGCTGCGATCCTCTACTCCCCCGACGGCGTCGAACTCGGCCGTTGGCGCGGCGTGTTCGACGAAGCCGAGGTGCTCGAACTCGCCGCCAACGCCTGACGTCGCGACCTCCCGCGACGCCCGGACGTCGGTCGTCAGCCGTTCGCCGTGAGTTGGATTCCTGCTCGGGGACGAAATCCAACTCGTTCGCCGTGAGTTGGATTCCTGCTCGGGGACGAAATCCAACTCGACGCGGGTCGGGCGGCGGACCTCAGCGAGAGGCGCGGACTTCGGTCGTGAGGCGTTCGCCGTCGACCCACGACTCCAGATTGGCGAAGAACGTGTCGGTGGCACGCTGGCTCGTGCCGTCGGTCGAACCCGAGTTGTGGGGCGTGAGGATGAGGTTCGGTGCCGCCCACAGCGGATCGTCGGCGGGCAGCGGCTCGGGCACGGTCACGTCGATGCCCGCACCGCCGAGGCGACCGTCGGTGAGCGCCGCCGCCAACGCCGCCTGGTCCACGAGCTCGCCCCGACCCACATTGACGAAGAAACCGTCGGGGCCGAGCGCATCGAGCACGTCTCGCCCGATCAGACCGTCGGTGTCGTCGGTGAGCGGCAGCGCGACGACCATCGCATCGTGATCTTTCGCCACGTCGACGAGCTCGTCGAGTCGACGGACCGGGACCGACTCGTCCCCGTGCGCAGCGCGCCGGACCGCGGTCGGCTGCATCCCGATCGCCTCGGCCAGGCGGGCGAACTCCTGGCCGATCGGCCCCCAGCCGACCACCGCGACCGACCGGCCTTCCAGCTCGTCCCATCGATGCCAGTTCCACTCCCGTCGCTCCTGTGAGTGCAACATCGACGGCAGATCGCGCGAGAGCGCGAGCAGGTACATGAGCGCCGTGCGGGCGATCGGCGGCGCGCTGCTCCCCGACGAGTTGCTGAGCCGCACGCCACGCTCGAGCAACCCCGCGAACACGGGGCTGTCGACGCCGGCCGACATCGTGTGGAGCCAACGAAGGTTCGGAGCGCGCAGCACCACACCGAAGAACGGAGCCGCGCGGTCCGGCCAGACGTCGTGGGAGAAGTGGGCGAGCGTGATTCGACCGAGCTGCCCGTCGTCGAGTTCGACGCCGTCGACCATCTCCATCAACTCGACGTCGGGCGCGATGGCCGCGAGGCGAGCTCGTTCACCGGCGGCAAAGAGATCGGAGCAGAACAGCACGTCGGGGGCCTCTGACATGGGTGCGAGTG
>JBCBDK010000305.1:0-5540 GCA_038529675.1 Actinomycetota bacterium | reverse complement strand
GAACAAGCGACTCGCCGCCGAGGGCAAGCCCACCATGCCCGAGGCCTCCGTGCTCAAGATGGCGGAGGAGCTGCTCCCGCGACTCCGCGTCGCGGACTGGCTCGACCGCGCCGAGGCTGCGAAGCGACAGCTCGAGCATCTCGACCTGCGCGACCTCCGCAGCGTGGTCGCCGCCTCCAACGACCCGGCCGTGGCGCGAGACGAGTCGACGCGCGAGCTCGCCGATCAGCTCAAGGCCGACCTCGTGACGAAGCAGGAGGAGGAGTTGAAGCTGTGGGAGCAGGACATCGACGCCGCGCTCTCCGTGGGCCGTTCGATCCGCGCGCTGCGCCTCTCGTCACAGCCGCCCAAGGCGGGCGTGATGTTCCCACCTGAACTCGCGCGCAAGCTCGCCGACGCCGCGACCGCCAGCCTCGCACCGGACGACTTCGCCGACCGCTGGATCGCCGTGATGGAAGCAGCCGCGTTCTCGCCGGTCCGTACGTTGGTCACGCCGGCCGAGCCGCCTCGTCAGATCAGCGACGACCTGAAGAAGACCGCGGTCCGGCTCGGTCCGCTCCTCCCCCAGATCGCCACCCTCCTCGGTGTCGAGGTCCCCGCCGATCAGCCCCAGCCGAAGCCGCTTCGCCCGCAGCGTCCGGACAACAAGCGAAAGCGACCCGCACGTCGGGGCGAGGCACCCACCGACCCCGCAGGCTGATTCGCTCGGCCCCGTCGGTCGGCGACGCCGACGCGCACGTCGCGGCGCCGGCGGCGGCCGCTGATTGGCTGTGCCCGACGGTCGGGTCGTAGCCTCGGCCGCCATGTCTGACATCGTCACCTTCGAAGCAGATGGCCGCATCGGCGTCATCACCCTCAATCGCCCCGACGCCCGCAATGCGGTGAACGGCGATGTGGCCGAGGCGCTCGAGGCAGCGGTGGACCGACTCGACGCCGACGACGACGTCTGGGTGGGCATCCTCACCGCCAACACCGAAGGTCAGGAACGGCCGGTGTTCTGCGCAGGCGCCGACCTGAAGGCCATCAACTCGGGCGAGGGGGCACGACTCAACACCGAGCGCGGTGGGTTCGCCGGCTTCGTCTACCGCGAACGAACCAAGCCGATCATCGTCGCGGTCGACGGCCTCGCCACCGCCGGTGGTTGCGAGATCGTCCTCGCCGCCGACCTCGTGGTCGCCACACATCGTTCGGCGTTCGGTCTCGCAGAAGTGAAGCGCAACCTGATTGCCGGTGCCGGCGGGCTGTTCCGACTCCCGCGGGCCATCGGACAGGCGGCTGCGATGGAGGCGATCCTCACCGGCGAGCCCATCGCAGCCCAGCGTGCCTACGACCTCGGACTCGTCTCGCGTCTCGCCGATGACGGCGCAGTGATGGACGAGGCACACCGGCTCGCTGATCAGATCACGGCCTGTGCGCCGATGGCCGTGTGGGAGAGCCGCAAGGTCGTGCGCGCCGCGGCCTACGAAGACGACGAGACACTGATCGGGATGACGAACGCCGCGATGGGCACGGTCATGTCATCGGAGGACATCAAGGAGGGTCTCACGGCCTTCATCGAGAAGCGAGCCCCGGAATGGAAGGGCCGCTGACAGCCGGTCCGCCCGGGAACCGCCTCATGCGGTGTCGAGCTCGCGGTACGTCGTGATCAATCGGGCGACGATCCCGGCGCGCTCGTAGAGGTTCTTCGTGTGGCGGTCACCGGGAAGCGACTGCCCCTCGACCGCCGTCGCTCCACGTTCGACGGCACGAGCGATCGCGGTGGCGAGCAGCTCGTCGCCGAAACCGACCTCGCGGGCGGCGGGGTCGACCCACACCTGGTCGATGCGGACGATGTGATCCGCGCCGAGCTCTGCGACGAGGTAGCCAACCACGACGTCGTCGATGTGTGCGACCACGACGTCGACGCCGGGCCGTGCGCGCAAGCCGTTCCAACCCGCACCGACCTCGGGGTGTTCGATGAGCCATCGGTTGCCGCCCCGCTGGTCGACGAGTGCAGCACGTGCGTCGGTCTCGAGCAGGCGGAGCTGGGGCTCGTCGGCATCGGTGGCCACACGGATCGTCGGATCGATCACGGCGTGCCCCGGAGCTGGTCGATCTTGCCGAGGACCGTACGACGGCCTCGATTCGCCCGCTCGTAGCGTTCGACGACGTCGCGTTCGTCGGCGTCGAGGTCGGCGAGCTGCGACACGACATCGATCGCCGGCACCGTGTCGTAGTCGGGAATCGCCAGCATCGAGGGGTCGATCGCCTCGTCGTCGGCCGACTCGCCGTCGACCGTGGACTCGTCGACGCGTTCAGTGCTCTCGGACCCGCGCGTGTCCGACGCCGAGCCGTTCACTGCTGATCCGGCATCGCCCGGCATCGATCGGCCTGACGTGTCTGGCGAGTCATTCTCGACGCTCGGTTCGGCGGCGCGACGAGCGTCTGCGGCTCGGCTCCTGAGCTGTGCCGCACCCTGCGTGACCGCCATCTCGCCGAGGAACCTCGCTGCGGTCAGGTCGGAGCGGATTTGACGAAGTCGGTCAGGCGCCTCGGACACGAGTCTGGCGCCGAGTCCGATCGGCGCGAAGACGAGCGCTTCGAAGACCTGTGCTGCTGTGACCTCGTCGGGTCGTGGCCCGGGCTCGCGGTTCGTGGATCCCGAGGTCACGTCGGCCGACCGATCAGGAGAAGATCGGACAGTCGTCGTCGCCGACCGGACAGCCTGGTGCGGTCGACTTCACGAGCAGGAAGCACTGGTTACACAGCTGCTCGTTGGCCTGCTTCGGCTGGATGCCCTCGACGGCCTCACCCCGGTCGTCGACGACCTCGACCTCGTCCTCGTCTTCGTCGTCCTCGGCGGTGACCATCCGATCCTTGAGGATCTTGTCGAGGTCGGCTTCGACGTCGTCGTCGTCGACCAGGTCCTCGTCGTCATCGTCGTCGTCGCCCTTGCGACGCTTCGTGCGGGGAGCCTCCTCGGCAGCGTCGTCATCATCGTCGTCGCTGTCGTCATCGTCATCGGCGTCGTCATCGTCGTCAGACGCGAGCGCATCGAGGTCCTCGTCGAGCTCGTCCTCGTCGGGATCGCCGTCGACGTCGCTCTCCTCCTCCTCGGATTCGAGGTCCTCGTCCATGTTCTCGTCGTCAGCCATCGCGATGTCGTTTCCCGTCTGCTGGGTTCGGCGGGAGCATACGCAACGGCATGCGGCCGCTCGGTGGGCTGCCCTGTGACAGTCGTCACATGCACGCCACGACGCGCCGACGGCGGCGTTGCGTCACCGACCTCAGGCGTCGCGACGCGCTTCAGCCCGACGCTCCGCCTCGAGCCGCTCGAGTTCAGGCGCCGCGGTGGTCATGAAGTTCATGGCCTCCGCCAGTGCCCGGTGGCCGGCCTCCTCGGCGATGAGGCGGTGCATCTCGAGCGCGACACGCCGATAGGACGGATGCCCCTGCGGCGATGATCGCAATTCGAGCAGATGGAACGCCTCGCGCAGGTTGAACTGCATCGAGTAGCGCATGCGGTAGGCCATCGCGACGGCGTACGGCGCCTGTTCCCAGTGCGGTCCCACCAGTGCGTCGTACAGACCCGCCGAGCGCTCCATGGTGTCGTCGAACAGTGCACCGACACCCGCCTCCTCGGCGAGCTCGGGCCGGGCATACCCGTGATTGGGAGTCAGCCGCTGCCACTCGATCGTGAGCATGCGATGACGCTGCATGTCACGGAAGGCGCCGTAATCGGACAACACATCGAAGCGATAGAAGGTTCGCTCGAATGCTCGACCAGGTTTGTGTCGACGGTTCGTCCGCTCGCCGACGTACGCCTTGAAGAGCGAGACCCGTTCGTCCGCGCCGAGGCGGCGGACCCGTTCGAGCAACTGATCCTCCGGCAGCGCAGCGTGCGGGTAGCAGATCGCAGCGAGCAGCTTGTCCTCGGCGTCGGGATCGTGATCGACGAGGGTGACCTCGCTCGCCGGCTCGACCGGGGTCTCACCGAACAACCCGCCGACGAGTTCGCCGGTCGCCGAGCGGGTGTCGGCGAGGTAGTCGCTCCAGACCCCACCGCGATCGGGCAGGTCGACCCTGCGAAGAAAGCTGGGGATGACCTTTCGCAACTCGTGCAACATCAGGTCGGCGTAGTGGCGCGACTCGGGGAGCGGGTGTGAACGCATCCGCAGGAGCAGGGCCTCGAACGCCTGCCCGGTGCCGTAGATCCCGACGTTCGACGTCGCCGCCGCCGGCAACATGCCACGCACGGAGTCGAGGGCCTTGGCTCGCGTTGCGGTCCGATAGATGAAGTCGCTGTCGTCGGGCCCCTGGGGGACGGTGCTCCGGACGTGCTCGGTGACCGATTCGGCGCACTGGCTGTACGAGTCGAAGATCCGATCGAGGTCGCCGACGTAGCGGGTACCGAGTGGCCCAGCCAGCACTTCGGGATCGCGGTAGTACCGGTAGCGACCGCCGAGCCGGCTGTCGTACGCGATGTAGCGGGTGCTCTGTTCGAGGTAGCTCATGAGCCGCCCCCACTCGAGCACCTTGGTCAGAATGTTCGACGCCTGCTCGCACGCCAGGTGGACACCACCGAGCTGGGCGACCGAGTCGTCGCCGTAGTCGAAGAAGACCCGCTCGTACAGCTCCTCGGCACGGTCCAGCCCGATCGTGGCGTCGATCGTCTGGTCGCCGGCGATGTCGAGGTCGCCGACGAACTCGTCGAGGAACAGCCGCCGCAACGACTTGGGGCTCCGGCTGTACCGGGCGAAGAGGGCACCCTTCACCACCTCTGGCAGGTTGACGAGCGCGAAGACCGGGCCGTCGAGGTTCGAGAAATACCGGCGGAGGACGTCGGACTCGCCCTCGGTGAAGGTCTCGGGGACGTACACGGCCACGGGGCTCCACTCTACGAGCCGGTCAGCCACAGCCCGGGAACCCTGCGAGCCCCTGACCTGGGGCAACGCGAAGGATTCAGGCGTACAGCGTCGCAGCGTCCGGTTCGACGGTCACGACGACGAGCCGGCCGAGCCCTCGATCGACCCCGTCGATCCGGACGGCCATCGGCCGAGCCGCCTCGATCGTGTGGTGTGCGCCGCTCCGACGACGAATGGCCGGGTGCGGCAGGTGACGTCCGCCCGGGAGCCGCTGCGCGATCGCGCGACGCTGGCGCACGCTGGTGGCGGCGTCCAGATCGAAACGCTCGACGCGGCCATCGTTCGGATGGCCGCGGGCAGCGACGTCCCACTCCCCCAGGAACTCGGCGTTCATCACGAGGGTCACCGGCCCCCGCCACCAGCCGGCCGAGCGACCGCGTGAACGAACGACGACATGGCTGACGCCGGTGATGGGTGGCCCGTCGTCGATCTGGACGCGCATGAGGTCGATCGGCAGGGCGCGCAGCTCGGTTCGGTCGCCGATCGGTCGTGCCCCGATCGTCCGGTGGAGGTCGCCGCCTGCGACGGCTGCCGGCCGGTCGCGGTGCTCGACGTAGTGGCGGGCGAGCTCGGCGTCGCCGGCGACGATCGTGAGGTCGGCGGGCCGGTCGCCCTCGGCGCCCCACTCCTCGTTCG
>JBCBDK010000304.1:0-5546 GCA_038529675.1 Actinomycetota bacterium | reverse complement strand
TCGACTTCTCGAGCTGCGCGCCGTAGCGCTCCCTCATCCACGTCGCCCAGATCCGGCGGGCGGCGCGCATCTTGGCGATCTCCTCGAAGAAGTCGATGTGAGCGTTGAAGAAGAAGCTCAGCCGCGGCGCGAACGTGTCGATGGGGAGCCCGGCCTGGAGTGCGAGTTCGACGTAGGCGAACCCGTTGGCGAGCGTGAACGCCAGCTCCTCGGCAGCGGTCGAGCCGGCCTCGCGGATGTGGTACCCGGAGATCGAGATCGAGTTCCACCGCGGCATCTCGGCGGCGGTGAACTGGATCGTGTCGCGTACCAGCCGCATCGACTGGCGCGGTGGGAAGACGAACTCCTTCTGGGCCTGGTACTCCTTCAAGATGTCGTTCTGGAGCGTGCCGCCGAGGCGAGCGCGGTTGACGCCGTGCTTCTCGGCGTTGGCGACGAACATGGCGAAGATCGGCGCCGCCGGCGAGTTGATCGTCATCGACGTCGTGATCTCGCCGAGATCGATGTCGGCGTAGAGATCCTCCATGTCGGCGAGCGAGTCGACGGCGACCCCGCAGCGACCCACCTCGCCGAGGCTCATCGCATCGTCGGAGTCCAGGCCGAGCAGCGTCGGCATGTCGAACGCGGTCGACAGCCCGGTGCCGCCGGCGCCGAGGATCTCCTTGAAGCGCCGGTTCGTGTCCTCCGCCGTACCGAACCCGGCGAACATCCGCATCGTCCACAACCGGGATCGGTACATCGACGCGTGCGGACCCCGCGTGTAGGGGTACTGCCCGGGGAACTCACCGTCGTCGGGTCCGTAGACCGCGTCGAGGGGCACGCCGGACATCGTCGCCCAGTCCTCGTCGCGAAGCTTCGCTTCGCCGAACGCCTGCTCCCAGATCTCACGGTTCGTCGGCATCGTGCAATCGTACGACGGCCCGCTGCTCAGCGCCGGACCGGACGCCGGACGGAACACGCCGGGTGAGAGACGGAGCGCGACACGTACATCGAGGCGCGACCGACACGCGGGCCGACGACGTATCACCGCGGTCGCTGAAGACTCCAGTGTTGACGATGGTGCATCTCATCGGGTTCGCCGGATCAGCCTTGATCATCGGCTCGGTGTTGATGCGCTCGGTCGTGCGCCTGCGCGTCCTCGGTCTCTCCGGCTCGCTGACGTTCATCGTCTACGGGGTGGTCCTCGGTGCGTGGCCGATCGTCGTCACGAACGGCCTCACCACGGCGATCCACGTCGCGCGCCTCCGGCGCCTGGCCGGCGACGCCCGTGCCCGCTCGAACGTTCGGTCGCTCGCGGCTGACATCGCCTCCGATCCCTGAGCGGCAGGTCGAACCCGCACGTCGAGACGTCCGGCTCGTCGCTCGACATCGGGGCGGATGACAATGCCATCGATGCCGCAGTTCGCGAAGGAGCAGGCCGCACTCGACCCGGGCGGGTGGGCGCTGGTCGATGTCGCACCCGACGGGGATCGGTTCCTCTCGTGGGCGGACGTGGACGATGCGCTCAACAGGTGCGCCAACCGGCTGCTCGAACTCGACATCGAGCACGGACTCGGACCCGACCATCGGGTTGCCGTGTTCGCCGAGAACGCTGCTGAGACGGCGCTCGCCCATCTGGGTGCGCTGCTCGCCGGTGCGTCGTCGGTGCCGGTCAACTTCCACCTGACCGCCGACGAGACCGCCTACATCCTCGCGGACTCCGCCAGCCGAGTGCTGTTCGTGGGGCCCGAGACCGCCGAGCGTGGGCTCGCCGCCGCGGCGGACGCCGAGGTCGACACCGTGATCGGCTGGGACTGCGACGAGATCGACGGTGTCACCCCGTGGACCGAGTGGTTGGCGGCGGGCGACCCGTCCGACCCACCCACGTCGATCGTGCCCCGTCCCAACCTGCTCTACACGTCGGGCACCACCGGTCGGCCGAAGGGCACCGACCTGCCGCCGACGATGTTCGCCGGCGGCGTCGACATGGCGGAGCACGTCGCTCGAATCGGCGCCGGTGGGTTCGGCGCACTCGGTACACACCTGGTGGTCGGTCCGATGTACCACACCGGTCCGCTGTCGGGGATGCGGCTGCTCGCCGGCGGCAAGTCGTCCGTGATCCTGCGCAGGTTCGACGCCGAGCAGACGATCGCTGCGATCGATCGGTTTCGGACCGAGTCGACCGTGATGGTCCCGACCCACTTCGTCCGCATGCTCGCCCTCCCGGCCGAGGTGAAGTCTCGGTACGACGTGTCCTCGATGAAGCTGATCGCGCACACGGGTGCGAAGTGTCCGGTCGACGTCAAGGCCGAGATGATCGAATGGTTCGGTCCGGTGTTCCGAGATGCGTACGGTGCGAGCGAGGTCGGCACCGTCTGCACGATCACCAGCGAGGAGTGGATGGAGCACCGCGGGTCGGTCGGCCGGTCGATCGAGCCGTTCACTGCGCTGATTCTCGACGGCGAGTTCAACGAGATGCCACCGAACACCGAGGGCAGGCTCTTCTTCCGCGACGCGACCGGGCGCGGCATCGTGTACCCGAACGACCCGGAGAAGACCGCTGCCGCCAATCCGGAACCGGGCCTGTTCACGCTCGGCGAGATCGGCTACCTGGATGACGAGGGGTACGTCTACATCACCGATCGGTTCAACGACATGGTCGTGTCCGGTGGCGTCAACATCTACCCGGCCGAGGCCGAGCAGGTCTTGATCCACCACCACCAGGTGGCCGACGTCGGGTGCATCGGCATCCCCCATCCCGAGATGGGCGAGCAACTGATCGGGCTCGTCACGGCCGCCGACCCCGATGACGCGCCGTCGGCGTCACAGCTCTCCGCTTGGCTCCGGGACCGTCTGAGCCACTACAAGTGCCCGAGGGAGTACCACGTCGTCACCGACCTGAGGCGGAACACGATGGGCAAGATCAACAAGCGGGCTCTGCGCGACGCGTGGCTCGCCGGCGACATCCCCGAACTCGAGGAAACGGAGATCTGATGACTGCGCTGGACGACACGACCCGGGGCGGCGATGCCGCTGGGTACGACATCGACCCCGACATCTCGGTCGAGGAGTTCACCGATCGCGCCGAGCGTTGGCTCGAATCGCAACTGCAACGGAAGAAGGTCGGCGACGACGGTTCGTTCGTGTGGGGCGAGGGCGAGTTCGACGTGTCGGTGTTCCACGCCATGGACTACGACACCGAACGCGCCCACCTCGACGCGATCATGAGCTTCGTCCGGGCCAAGGCCGAGCAGGGATTCCATGCCATCACGTGGCCGCGTGAGCTGGGCGGCCTCGGTTTGAGCCGAGCGCACTCGCGTGCCTACGGCCGCGTCGAGCGTCAGTTCCAGACGCCCGGCGTCCACGAGACCGTCGCGGTCACCCGCGGCCTGATCGCACCCACGATCGACGCGTTCGGCACCGACGAGCAGCAGCGGCGGTGGATCCCGACGTTCCTGCGGGGTGAAGTGCTCTGCTGTCAGCTGTTCTCCGAACCCGGTGCCGGCTCCGACCTCGCCGGCCTGGCGTGCAAGGTCGTCCGCGACGGCGACGAGTGGGTGGTCAACGGCCAGAAGGTCTGGTCGTCGGGTGCCCAGTTCAGCCAGTGGGGCGAGCTGATCGCCCGCTCGAACCCCGATGAGGTCAAGCACAAGGGGATGACGGCGTTCATCATCCCGATGGATCTGCCGGGCATCGAGGTCCGCCCGATCCCGCAGATGTCGGGTGGCTCATCGTTCTGCGAGGTGTTCTTCAACGACGTTCGTGTCTCCGACGAGTACCGCCTCGGCGACGAGGGCCAGGGCTGGCAGGTCGCCCTGACCACACTCGGGTTCGAACGCGACCACTCGGAGGGCGAGGGCGGAGGTGCATCGGGCGGTTCGTGGAGCAAGGTGCTGGCCACCGCACAGGCGATGGGGGTCGACAAGGAGCCGATCGTCCGCGACGCGCTCGCCCAGACCTACATCCGGTCGCGGATCGAGTCGCTCGTCGCAAAACGAACGGCCGACCTGGCCAAATCAGGCACGCCCGGCCCCGAGGGGTCGCTCGGCAAGCTCATCTGGACCGAAGGAATGCGCCACATGAGCGACGTGATCTCGAAGATCCTCGGCACCAAGCTGACCGCGGACACCGGCGAATGGGGGACCTACGAGTGGAACGAGCACGTGCTCGGTGCGCCGGGGTACCGCATCGCCGGTGGGTCCGACGAGGTCCAGCGCAACATCATCGGTGAGCGCGTGCTCGGTCTGCCCCGTGAGCCGAAGGCCGACACGGGTCCATGGAAGGACGTCCCGAGAGGCTGATCCGTGCCCGCGCGCAGCTACGGGATCGCGATGTGGCGACGCGTCGCCGACCATCCCGAACTGTTGCTGGGACACATGGGCGGCCCCTTCTGGGAGCGGAAGGACGCGGCCGCCTGGTCGATCCCGAAGGGGCTGGCCGACGAGGGCGAGGATCCGATCGACGCTGCGATCCGCGAGTTCGCAGAGGAGCTCGGCATTGCGTTTCCCGGTGACCGCGCCGACCTGGTCGAGCTCGGTGAGTTCCGTCAGTCATCGTCGAAGCTCGTCGTCGCGTGGTCGTTCGACGCAAGCGGGCTGACCGTGGCACCGTTCGGGTCCGAGCATCCCGCCGGCGTGGAACTGCCCGGTGTGGTGAGCAACACGTTCGAGCTGGAGTGGCCACCGCGGTCAGGTCGCCTCCGATCCTTCCCCGAGATCGATCGAGCCGCATGGTTCGACCTGGCGACCGCACGGGAGAAGTGTGTGCGCGGCCAGATCGATCTCGTCGAGATCCTCGCCCGCTCGATCGAGTGACCCCCTGCGTCCGCTCGGCCGGGCCCACTCCGTCACGGGCCTCGTGGGCACGGACACTCGGAGCACGCACGCACGACCAAGCCGGGGCCGAGGTGGCTTGATCGTCTCCTGACTGGAGTCGGCGGTCCGGCGCGCCGACACTGACGAGGTGAGGCTCTCTCGATCGCGCCTGCTCCGAACAGCGGCGCTCACCATCGCCGTGGTCGGCGGACTCGCGGTCGGCGTGTCGTCGTCGGCAGCACCGGTCGGCCCGGTCGACGGGTTGGCATCGGCTGGCGAGACGGCCGAGCGCCTCGACCCGACCGGCACCGTGGTCGGTGTCGGACGCTCCGATGCGCCACCACTTCCTGCCGATGCGCTCCCGGTCGACACGTCGTCGCCCGACATCGTCATCGGCGACGGCACGCCCGCTGGCTGCACCTCGGCAGCGGTGATCGACGCGGTCGCGCGCGGTGGCGTGATCACGTTCGAGTGCGGCCCGCGCCCGGTCACGATCCCGATGACGGCGACGGCCAAGGTCGTGAACACGTCGCCCGAGGTCGTCATCGACGGCGGCGGACTCGTCACCCTCGACGGACTCGGGCAGCGCCGCATCCTCTACATGAACACGTGCGACCGGGCACAGGTCTGGACCACGCCGCACTGCCAGAACCAGGATCATCCGCGGCTCACGATCCAGCGGATCGGTTTCGTGAACGGCGACGCGACCGGCGAGACGATGGAGGGTGGCGGTGCCGTGTTCGTCCGCGGCGG
>JBCBDK010000303.1:0-5550 GCA_038529675.1 Actinomycetota bacterium | reverse complement strand
GCCGGCCAATCACGAGCGCATCTCGATCCGTAGTTCCCGTGCGAGTGCCGCAACACATCGTTGACGCGTGGGGCCGATCGAGCCGATGGGCATCCCGAGCGCACCCGAGATCTCGTCGTAGCTCATCTCGGCGCTGAAGAGCAGCAGCAGCAGCTCGCGACACTTGTCGGAGATCGAGCCCAGCGCACGCCGTACCGAATCTGCGTCCTCACGAGCGAACACGTCGGCCTCGGGTTGATCGGACTCGTCGCCGGGCAGTGTCAACAAGTCGTCGACATCGGCCATGGGTCGACGAGCGCGAAGTGCTGACCGCGCTTCGTTCCGAGCGACGATCGCCAGCCAACCCTTCACCTTGCTGGGCTCGCGGATCGTGCTGAGTCGCGACAGCAGCATCATCCAGGCGACCTGGCCGACGTCCTGGGCCAGGGTCCAGTCCGCCCCGACCGCGCGTGCGTTGGCGAACACCAACTGGCCGTAGCGATCGACGAGTTCGTCCCAGGCGCTTGCGTCGCCAGCGGACGCAGCCTCGACCAGCTCGGTGTCACTCCGCACGCCCGGACGTTAACTCGCTCGAGGGTCGTCCTCATGGGGTACTCGGCCAAACACGATCAACGAGCGAGCGACCGTCGGATCACCGTCGACGAGAGCCTTTCGAATCGCTCGCTCGGGCGATGCTCCAGCGGCGAGTGCTCGGTGTACGGCGATTGCGGTGCTCACCGTTCGTTCGTCGTCGGGAATCGGGCACACGGGAGCGATGACGGTGCTCGTGCCGGCGGTGATCCAGGCGAGCGGAAGGCCGACTGCTCCCGTGTCGCCGAGCATCGATGACGAACCGGACCGACACGCCGCCGCGACGACGAGCGCAGGAGCGGAGGCGGCGGATGCGATGGTCGCCCCGTCGAGGTCGCCGACGTCGAGTTCGTAGCTCGAGAGTATCGGGTTGATCGGATCGTGATGTCCGTGACAACACAGATGTAGCGTCGCATCCGCAGCGTCCATCGCGAGTGCGAGTGGATCACCCGAACCGCCGTTGATCAGGCGCTGGCCGTACAGCCTCGCCAGTTCTGCACGCTCGGTGTGAGCAGTCGAGATGCCGGGCCCGGCGAGGAACACGACTCGTTCGTCCGGAGGTCGAGCGGGACGAGGGTCTGCCAGGATGCGGACGGGACGCTCGGCCACTGAGGTCCACGGTGCGCTGGCCAGGCGGCCGTTGACGGCGACGATCAGTTCGGAGTCCGGTCCAGCGAGCCACGGGAGTCGAGATCGGATCGTGCGCGCCGATTCGTCGAGCAGCCGATCACCTCCCGTCGACGGTCGGCCGAGCTGCTGGGTGAGCAACGCACGGTGTTGCTCGAACGCGTCGATGAGCCAGCCACGTGTCGGTAGGTCGATGAACCGCTCACCGTCTTCGGACGATGTCACGGCGACCATCGTGCGCCCGTCGTCGACAATGGTCGTCATCTGCGTCGTCGCGTCGTACCGCCGTCGTTCGGGCCGAGGTGAGTTCGTCGCCGTCGGTGGGGCAGTGACGGACTCGCCCGCGTCGAGCACCCGACGCCACGTCGCCTCCCGATCGGTTCCGTCGACGCACCGACGAAAGGCAGCGCCGAGTGCGCTCGGGGTGATCGGGTTCCTCGGTCGGAGCGCCGCGCTCATGAGCACGTGGCTCGCGTCGATCACGAAACGGACGTCGCCGATCTCGCGAGCTGCTCGGAGTCCGGCGCGCATGATGCGCGAGCCCTGCGTCAGCAAAGCGACGCGTTCGTCCAGCGCGGCCACGGCGGTCATCGACATCTCGATCTGTTCGAGCGCGGTCAGCGCCTCGTCGCACGCCGTTCGTCGATCGCCTCGGGTCGTCAGTTCGACGACCCGCGCGTTGCGACGGCGAAGGTCGCGATCGTCAGCCGATGCGAGGCGTTGCCGGCACTCGTCGACGCAACCGATGTCGGTGTCGTCGCAGATGTCGAGTGCGGCACTCGCGGCGTCCAGGGCAGCGTCGTCGAGTCCGTGCGCGACGAGTTCGTCTCCGGTGGCCAACAGATCGGCCGGTGTAGTGATGGTGTCGGCCTCGAGTCGGCGCAATCGCGTCACGGCGCGCCACGCGGGACGCCCTTGGGTCTCGAAGAGCTCGTCTGCAACGTCGAATGCGCGGGACGCCGCACCGGTCTGTCCATCCCGGTGAAGCGCCACTGCGAGCGATACCAGCAGCTCGGCGCGGTCCGAGCTGACGCCGGATGATTGCAGCTGGCGCAGAGCGTCAGACGCTCGTTCCGCTGCAGCGCTGGGGCGGCCGAGCAGCAGCATCGCCTCGACGTGGTCGAGTGCGGTCTCGCCGAAGGGTTCACCCAGGTCGGTGAGTTCGGCGGATGCGATGTCGAAGAGCTCGGATGCGTGCATCACATCTCCCGACCGGAGCGCTGCCAGGCCGATGTTGTTGCGGGCAACGGCAGCGAGCAGCGGGAGATCGAGTTCGGCATAGATGGAGCGGGCGAGCCCGAACCGCGCCGCAGCGATCGCATGCGATCCGCGCTCGAGCGCGATGAGCCCGAGGCCGTTCTGTGCGTGCGCCGCTCCGAGCCGATCACCGTTGCGGTGAAACTCCTCGAGCGCTGACTCGTACCCAACCGAGGCGTTCGAGATCTCGCCGAGCCGCTCCAGTACCGCGGCACGCTGGAAGCCGATTCGACCTCGGAGGGCGTCGGTCGGCTCCAGTGCATCGAGCGTCGCGAGTGCGTTGCGGAACTCGCCTCGGAACGCCATCACGCCGGTCAACGTCAGAGCGACACGGCTGTGGTCCTCAGCGCCATCGTCGAGGGAGCGGAGTGCCCGATCGAGCCAGTAGGTCGCACCGTCGAGATCTCGCAGATGACGGAGCGCCAGCCCGAGGGCCCACGCGGCGAGTGCATGCGCTTCGTCCAGCTCGGACTCGTCGGTGCCGGGCAACAGCGTGAGCGCCTCCGTTCGCACGGCTTCTGGCTCTGCGTCGGCGCGCGCGACGAGCTGCCGCGCGACCGACACGCGATCCATGGACCCGCGTTCCTCCCCGATCCACCCATTCTCGCGCGCACAGCCGGCGTGCGCCGGCGGTCGTTGCTGTTGCCGCTCACGAGGTCGAGCCACCTCCGCTGTCCTCAGGCAGCGGTGGGGGTGGCAGTGGCGGTGGCCGTGGGGTCGGGAGCGGGGTTCGCGGCGTGGGAGCCGGTGCGATCGAGGAAACCTTCGTGGCCGCAGGTGCACTTCCACTGCACGACCGGCCCGTCCGGGCCGTTCCAGAAGCTGAGGACGTTGCGCCGGGTCAGGAGGACCCGAGCGTCGTGGGTGGGGCAGAACGCAGCAAACATCATGTGGCAAGAATGCGCTGGTCAGTGTCATTCGGCCAATGGCAGAATCGACACCATGACACCGAAGACGGACATCCCGTGGCGGCAGGATCGCGAGCATCGGGTGGCAGTTCTGCTGTTCGACCGACCGGCCATGTTCGAGACGGCGGTGGCGGTCGAGGTGTGGGGCAATGACCGCACCGCGCAGGGGGTTCCCTTCTCCGACGTGCGGATGTGCAGCAACGACGGACCGACGCTGCAGGTCGACGTCGGCTTCGAGCTGACGGTCCGCCATGGGCTCGAGGCACTCGAGTGGGCTGACACGATCGTCATCCCGAACGGGTACCGCCCGATGCCGTCGCTGGAGTACGACCCCGAGGCGCTCGCGGCACTCGTCCAGGCGTACGAGCGCGGCGCACGGCTGATCTCGTTCTGCTCCGGTGCGTTCACCCTCGCGGCGACCGGCCTGCTCGACGGCCGAGCTGCGACGACGCACTGGACCTATGCGAAGCAGTTCCAGGCACGTCATCCGTCGATCGATCTCCAACCCGACGTTCTCTACACGGGCGGCGATCGGCTCTACACCTCGGCCGGTACGTCGGCGGCGATCGACCTGTGCCTCCACCTCGTGCGGGAGGACTGGGGTGCCGAGGTCGCCAACACGATCGCCCGCCGCATGGTCGTGCCACCCCATCGCGATGGCGGTCAGGCACAGTACGTCGAGCAACCGATTCCTGCCTCCGAAGACGTGGACGGTGACCTGCGCGCCGTGCTGCAGTGGGTGGAGGGCAACCTCGAACGCCCGCTCACCGTCGATGAGCTGGCACGCCGCGCCGCGATGACACCACGGACGTTCGCCCGCCGGTTCAAGTCCGCGACCGGTACGACGCCCCTGCAGTGGATCCTCCACCAGCGAGTGAGTGTCGCCCAGCGGATGCTCGAGACGACGACGGTGACGATCGACGAGATCGCCGTCACCTGCGGGTTCGGGTCGGCGGCGGCGCTCCGCCAGCACTTCACCAAGGTCGTCGGCTCGACCCCGAGCGCCTACCGAGCCACCTTCCGCCACGCCGCGTAGGGGCCGGCTGGCTGATGGCTTCGAGTGGTATTCGATCGGAGACCACTCTGGTACGATCGCCTCGTGGACTCCGGCGCGCTCATCAAGGCGGCTCGGGCCGCCGCCGGTCTGAGCCTCCGCGAACTGGCGCGTCGTGCGCGGACGTCGCACTCGACGCTCGTTGCGTACGAGCAGGGCCGCAAGGACCCGACCGTCGGCACGCTGGTGCGGATCCTGCGTGCGGCCGATGTCGAACCCGACGTGTCGCTCGCTCGCCGGCGCCGACATGACGACCGGTTCGGCGACAAGGGTGACGAACTCCTCGAGGCGCTCGAACTGGCTGCGATGTTCCCTGCTCGCCACGCACGTTCGATCGAGTTCCCGCCGTTCCCGGCCGGACGGGACCGCGTGGCGAGCTGACGCACGGTGAGCGTGGCGGTCAAGTTGCCGGTCGTGCACGATGCGTTGGCCTCGGCCGGTTTGCCGCACGCCTTCGGTGGTGCACTCGCGCTGGCGTGGTGTACCGAGCGGGCGCGCGGCACGATCGACATCGACGTCAACGTGTTCGTCCGTATCGACCGGCTCGACGACGTGCTCGCCGCGCTCCCGGTCGATGTCTCATGGAGCGTCGAGGATCGGGCGGCGCTCGCGCGCGATGGTCAGGTCAGGCTGTGGTGGGATCGCACGCCGATCGACCTCTTCCTCGACACGACCGACTTCCATCGGGCGGTCGGTGGGCGCGTCCGGTGGGAACGGTTCGGCGATCGCGAGCTGCCGTTCCTCGCATGTCGGGACCTCGCCGTGTTCAAGGCGTTCTTCGATCGGACGAAGGACTGGGCGGACCTGGAGGAGATGCACGCGGCGGGGTGCCTCGACGGGCCGGCGGTCGTGGCGGTCCTGGCCGACCACCTCGGTGTGGCCGACCACCGGATCGAACGACTCCAGCGCCTGCTCCGATCGGAACCTCGGCCCGACCGCTAACCTGACGTCCGCCTCGCACGAGGCCCCACAACTCGGGGACGTAGCTCAATTGGTAGAGCATCTGCTTTGCAAGCAGAAGGTCGTCGGTTCGATTCCGATCGTCTCCACCCACAAAGCCTCAGCTAGACGGCACTGCACGTGCCGATCTGGCTGGGGCTTCTTCGCGTCCGTGGGACGCTCGTGGGACGATTC
>JBCBDK010000302.1:1535-5559 GCA_038529675.1 Actinomycetota bacterium | reverse complement strand
GCAACGCCACGATCGGACCGGCCGGCCGATCGCCGGCATCCGAACCGACTGCTGCACCAGCGACCTCGAGCGCGTCACCGCCACGAACGAAGCCGGGTTCGTCGCCGCCGTCGAGGACCACCTCCTCGGCGTCGATCGTGCCCAGCGCTGCGCGCACCTTCGTCTTCGTCAGGCCGGTCCACCAGGTCATGTCGGTCACCGTCGCCGGACCGAATGCGGCGAGGTAGCGATCGAGCAGCGAGGCCAGCGCTGCCGCTTCATCGTGGCCGACGTCGCGGCCTCCGCCGCCATCGACGGCGGTGAGGTCGAGCCGGCCGGCGAACCAGTCGGTCGTCGACGCCCACGTCCACGACCCCGACGTGAAGTCGGCGCCGGTCGGCTGCGCCCGAGCGATGCCGCCCGACGCGGCGAGGATCTCGAGCACCTTGGAGGTGATGCGCTGTGGCTTCGAGTAGGCGGCGCCCGGCATCGGGTCGAAACGAAGCCGGAGTTCCTCGATGTCGTCGGCGAGCACGGTGCCGGTGGCGGGGCCGCCGTCCGTCAACCGCTCGAGCACGAGCCCTTCGACACGAGCGAGGAACTCAGCGGCGTCGCGACCTTCGCTGAGCGGGTCCTCGCTCGCATCGATCCAGCCGACGAGCTGAGCACGAAGCTTGGCGACGATCGCGTCGTTCGCCGCGCCATGCGCGGCCCGAGCCGTATCGAACGGCATGACGAACACCGTCCGCCGCACACACGTGTGACGAACCAACTCGCGCGTCTCGTACAGCACGGCGTCGACGTCGGCAACCGATGCGTCGGTTCGTGCATGCAGCATGAGGTAGGGCGTCGACGGGTCCGTCGAGTGGAGCAGCGAGAGCGCGCCGACCACGTCGCCGACGGTGCGGTCGACGCGGCCTGTTGCGCCGAGGAAGTGGCGCTCGACGAGGAGTCGCCGCCGATGCTCCACGTCGATCACTCTCGTCACGGCCACCCGAACCCGTACATCGTCATGGCGTCGACACGTCGAGCTGCTCGATCGACCGATCCGTCAGCCGCCGCCGACGAGGGCGGGCAGGACGTCACCGATCTGGCCGAGCAGCAGATGGTCGGCGTAGCGGTCCATGCTGGTCTCGTCGCCGTTGACGATCACCACGCTCGCACCGCCGGCCTTCGCCCTCGGCACGCAGTTCGCCGCCGGGAACACCGACAGCGTCGAGCCGACGGCGAGCAGCACGTCGGATTCCTCCGACACCATCAGTGCCCGGTCGATCACCTCGGGGATCAGTGCCTGTCCGAACGAGATCGTGTCGGACTTCAAGATGCCGCCGCAGGTGAGACAGGGCGGGTCGTCCTCGCCCGCTCGGACCCGATCGAGCGCCTCGGCCATCGGGAGACGTTCGTCGCAATCCCAGCAGCGCGTGAACCACACGGTGCCGTGCACCTCGATCACCTTGTCGGGATCGTTGCCGGCCTTCTGATGCAGTCCGTCGATGTTCTGCGTGACCAGCCCGTGCAGCTGGCCGCGCCGTTCGAGCTCGACGATCGCGCCATGGCCGTCGTTCGGCTCCGCCGTCCATGCGGGCGTGTCGAGCCGGTTCTGCCAGGCAGCCCTGCGGACCTCGGGATCCGACAGGTAGTACTCCAACCGCGACGCCTTCTCGGCCGCCGGATTCTTCGTCCACAACCCGTTCGGTCCGCGGAAGTCGGGGATCCCCGAGTCGGTCGAGATGCCTGCGCCGGTCAGCACGACGACCCGGCGGGCGGCGGCGAGCAGGTCACGGGCGGCAGCGACGGCGTCCGGCAGAGTCACACGATCATGCTGACACACCCACCGGTAGCGTGATCAGCCGTGTCTGCCCAGGTGTTGGAGCAAGCCGCTCGGCGGCGAACGTTCGCGATCATCTCGCACCCTGACGCGGGCAAGACCACGCTCACCGAGAAGTTCCTCCTCTACGCCGGTGCGATCCAGTCGGGCGGCGCCGTGAAGGCCCGCGAGGATCGACGCTCGGCCACGTCGGACTGGATGGACATGGAGCAGAAGCGTGGCATCTCGATCACGTCGACCGCACTGAACTTCCCGTACCGCGAGCAGGAGCTCAACCTGCTCGACACGCCCGGCCACCGCGACTTCTCGGAGGACACCTACCGCGTGCTCTCCGCCGTCGACGCCGTCGTGATGGTGCTCGACGCGGCGAAGGGCATCGAGCCGCAGACGCTGAAGCTGTTCGAAGTGTGCCGCTCCCGAGAGCTGCCCGTCCTGACGTTCCTGAACAAGCTGGACCGCCCCGGCATGGAACCGCTCGAACTGCTCGACCAGATCGAGGAGCAGATCGGGTTGCGCCCGACGCCTGCCACCTGGCCGGTCGGTTCCCACGGGGATCTGCGGGGCGTGCTCGACACCCGCACGAACGTGTTCACCCGCTTCACCCGCACCGCTCGGGGCGCACAGATCGCGCCCGAGGAGGACGTGCCCGCCGACCAGGCTGCAGCCGAGGAGGGCGCGGCATGGGAGAAGTGCGCCGAGGAGGCGGAGCTGCTGGAGGCGATGGACGCACACGTCGACATCCCGTCGTTCCTCGCCGGCGAGACCACCCCGGTGTTCGCAGGGTCGGCACTGACGAACTTCGGTGTCCGTCACCTGCTCGACGCCATCGTCGACCTGGCGCCCGCTCCCGAAGCGCGGGCGGACATCGACGGCAAGCCACGGCACCTCGACGAGCCGTGCTCGGCGTTCGTGTTCAAGGTCCAGGCGAACATGGACAAGCACCACCGGGACCGCATCGCGTTCGCCCGGATCTGTTCGGGCAGGTTCGATCGCGGGATGGTGATGACGTGCCAGCGGACGGGCAAGCCGTTCGCCACGAAGTACGCGTCGACCGTGTTCGGTGCCGAGCGCACGACGATCGAGGAAGCGTTCCCCGGCGACGTCGTCGGCCTGGTCAACGCAACCGGCCTCAACATCGGCGACACGCTGTTTCAAGAGGGCGGTTCGAGCGTCGAGTTCCCGAAGCTGCCGCAGTTCGCGCCGGAGGTGTTCGCGAGCGCCCGGCCGATCGACTCGGGCAAGATCAAGCAGTTCCGCAAGGGTCTCGACCAGCTCGGCGAAGAGGGCGTGGTCCAGGTGCTGCGCGATCCCGATTGGGGCGAGGCGTCACCCGTACTCGCCGCGGTCGGTCAGCTGCAGTTCGACGTGTTCGCCAACCGGTTGGAGCACGAGTTCAACGCGCCGACCGAGATGTCCGGGTCGCCGTACCAGGCGATCCGGATCACCGACGAGGGGTCGGCGGTGACGTTGCGCGAGAAGCCAGGGGTCCGCATCCTGCAGCGATCGGACGGTGCCACCGTCGCGCTGTTCGAGAACAAGTACGCGCTCCAGCGCATCGAGCAGAACGAACCCGAGCTCCGGCTCGACCCGATCTTCGCCGGCTGAGCCGGGCGTGCGGCGACGGTGGCGTCACCAGCTGCCGAGCTTCCACCGCCTCCCCCACCGCCGACGCTCCCACCGGAGCTCGATCCGCCCGAGCTCGACGGCTTGGTGGTGGTCGATGCGAACGCCGACCGCTGTGAGTGCAGCATCAGCGGACCGGCGAGGTACACCTCGGGCTCGCTCACGCTGCTCGCTCGGATCGCCGACGACCGCGCCGACGCCGCCCCGAGCGCGACGGCCCACGCGCTGTACTCACGCAGCACGCCACGTTCCCATGCCCACTCGACGTGGCGTCCCTCGCTCTGTTCCAGGAAGCGACGGAACGACTCGGTGCGCAACGTGAGCGCGGAGCCGACCGCGGTCCTCGACGCGAGCATGGTCCGGTAGGTCAGCGACGCAGCACCGGCCACGATCAAGATGGTGAGTGCGATCGCGGAGACCACCCCGCGACCGGTCACCCCGACCGCTGACAGGACCGCGCCGAAGAAGGCACCGCCGACGGCGACGACGAACACGGTGATCCACAGCAGGATGGGCCACACTGCGCGCCATCGGATCGGCGTGCGGCCGGCGATCGGCCGCTCCCACCAGCCCGACTCGTCGATCTCTGAGGAC
>JBCBDK010000302.1:0-1435 GCA_038529675.1 Actinomycetota bacterium | reverse complement strand
GACCGCGCGCCAGACGGCTGCGAACGCCGGATCGTAGGTCCCGAGCTCGACGGAGTCTCGCTTCGCGAAGAGGCGCTCGAGCAACTGCTAATCGCGTCGGCTCAGCGTTGCGTCGACCGGCCCGGCGCGCAGCTGCACGTCGTCGTCCTCGCCGGTCACGGTGATGACGCCGCGGGCGATCATCTCGGAGAACCAGGCGCGCACCGAGCCGTCGTCGACCCGCTCGCGAAGCAGCACGTTGCCATGCCACGGTTCGAGACAACGCGGCGGGACGAACTCGATCGTGGCCATGTCGGCGAGGCGATCGTCCCGGAACCGTCGCCTGCGCCGATGATGCCGACGGCACCGAGCGTCGCCATCGCTCCGACGGTGACGGCGACGGCGCCGTCTCTGGATCCATCCGACCGTTCGGAGCATCCAGAGATCCTGCCTCACGAGCAGGCTGCGACGCGATCGTGCGCCCGCGATCAGCGCCGGCCGGAGCCGGCCAGCGCTGATCACGTCCGGGCAGCACGATCTAGCCGAACGCGGGGTTGCGGGTGATCTCGACGAACGTGGTACCGGGCTCGAGCGGGATCGGCACGCCCGTCAGCGCATCGATGAAGGTGAACGGCCCGACCGGGTTGCGGCGCTCCCACACCCCCTCGAAGGTCACGCCGGCGCGGTGGATGACCGCTCGGTCGCGGCCGACGGTGAGCGGATTGGGCGACCGCCCGTCGACCGGCGATCGTAGGTGCGGTGAGTACAGCTCGATGACGTTGGTGAACGCCAGCTGGTCGCCGGACTGGGTGAGGTGCGGGTTGCCGTTCTGGAATCGGAGATAGGTGCCCGATGCCTCGTCCCAGCGCCAGGTCACCCGGTTGCCGTCCATCTCCACGTCGAACTCGGCGATCTCCTCGCCGGTCGACGGCGGCGACCAGTCGGCCGAGATGTCCCAGAGCGGGCGGGCGGCGCCGGGCCCCACTGCGTTCTCGTTGACTGCACACGCTGGGTCCAGGAGGAGGTTGTGGGGCGCAGGCTTCGTCCTCGTCCGTTGGTAGCAGGGGTTGCTCTGCGCGGTGAAGTCCACGATGCGACCCGCATCGGCGGCGGCGCGGACCCACCGGGTCACGCCGCGGTTCCCGCCCGACCAGGCGAGGATCGGCCGGTTCATTCCCGACAGGATGTCGATGTCGCCGGTGCGAGCGGACCGGACCGGGCCTGCACGATCGGGCAGGCGGGTGTGGAACAACGCGACGAAGCGGGTGATCTGCTCGACGTTCTCCTCGAAGATCACGTCGGCTTGCTCGAGTCCCCACTGCGGTCGTGCTCGAGCGATGTTGTCGACCTTCACGGCGAGGATCGGTCGTTCGGTGACGGTCGCGTCAGCCGCCAACCCGGTCAACGCGGCGACACCGTCGAGTCCGGGGAGGGGGTCGTACGGCTCGAAGACCGG